>SKZM01000231.1 GCA_007127385.1 Methanosalsum sp. | reverse complement strand
CAACTATATGATATTTTTTTTCATGAAGAGCAATATTCGCATTATTTCTTGTTGCAACGACTCTTTCTGAAAGGTCATTCATTTTGATATTTTTCAGTATGAGCTCATAGGCTTCACTGCTCCAGTCATTCAATGTTGTATTGATCCCTGTCTCATTTGCAACCCTAAGACCCCGGATACCGGATGCTGAAAGAGCATCAATATACCTTATTTCAGACAATGGAATTCCTTTTTTATCTGAAATGGTCAGGGCATATGCAAGAGTTGCGGCAACGGTGATATCTCTGTTCAGTTCCATTTCTGGATTATAAAAAACGCTTGAAGGGGGAGAAATATCTGAACTGTTTTCAGATAATGGTACCTCTACCCGGGTATTTCCTTCTATAACTGTTCTTGTTTTCATTTGATACTATAAGATATAAAATTGCTATTTTACTTTAATGGTCTTACTTATTGATCATATAGAATATAGAAATATACTGCTGCTTATATTGAAAATCTTAAAAGGTATCCCCATATGATAAGTGAGGCTACACCTGTAGCTCCTATTAGCATAAATGTACTTTTTGAGCTTTTGAACAATTCAATGGTACCTGTTGAACGGACAAATAATATCTTACTGAATGTACTTATTATGCTTGCTGTAACTGCTGTTTCAGCTGCAGCAATGTATGAAATATGTCCCTGGATTGCAAGAGATGCAACAGATGCCGTTACTGCGGAACTGCTAATGATGCCCCCAAGGGCGGTTGCATATATTCCGGCAGGACCTGCAACCTGGTTTGCTATATCTGCAGCTACCATCAGAACCATAAATATCAAACCAAACTTAAATGCAGGTTTTAGTGCAAATGGTGATTCAAGATCAATTGTTCCTTTAAGTGAAGTAGGTGTGGGTCGTTGTTTTTTTATGATATATACAGAAACTGCTATCATGATCAGGTGAGGTGGCAACATCATCAGGGTTGTTCTTCCGCTGGTATCAACAATGAATGCAATGATAAGATTACTTAATAGCATTGCAAGGTTTGCCAGCAGGATTCCTACAAACAATGAATTGACAAGTCCCTCTTTTACTCTTGAGAGGGAAGAAAGTGCACCGGTTGTTGCTTCACTGCTGACAAAACCACCAAAAAATCCTGAGTATGGCATTCCTCCGTGGGGGCCGAACTTTTTAAGGAATATGTAGCTTATGAAACTTATTGTGGAGACCAGCAATACGATCATTATCACAGATCTTAGATTGATAACACCAAATACGGGCTCATGGGGTAGTATCGGATACAGTATAAAAGAAACAGCCAAAAACTGGACGCCACCAAGTATCTCTTTTTCAGTCAGGTTCTCTGCAAAGGTATGAAGGTGTCTTTTTTCTATCAGCAGAAATGTTATAACAATAGCAACTATTATAGAGAAAAGAAAATATTCCATTGCAACAAGTATTCCAAGAAGATAGGTGGAGAAGAGGGCTATACCGCTTGTCAGGCCAGATCCCTGATGCAAGACGTTTATGGAATATATCATTAGAAGACAGACCATTGCAACAAAAAATGTAGTTATGAATAGTATCTCAATACCCACTACTTCTGATATTATGGTTGCAACTGTCCCACTTATTGATGTAATTGCAAATGTCCTAACACCTGCATATACCCTTTTCTCACTCCTCCAGTGTTCCCTTTCAATTCCGATCAGAATGCCTATCATCAATGAAAGGCCAAGTTTCTGGAGTGATTCTGAAAGTACAATGTCAACTCCGATTGAATAAAGAAAATTTTCTAAGTTTATGCCCCCATCATTATATTCATATATTGCAATGTGAAGTGTATTAATTGCTCAGGCTTCTATAAGTTCTATCTGTATATCTTTTGTTTTATCATCAATATTTATAAGGGCTGCATATCCTTCACATGCCATTCCCGGATTCAGGATAAACGTTTCATTATGCTTCATAACTCCTCTGGATTCATGGATATGGGCACACACAACAAGATCAAACTGATCAAGGACATCTCGAATAGAACGGCTTCCAACATTATTTGTTCCAACGATGTCCAGTGTTTCATGTGGAGGGGCATGGCTGAGAAGAATCCGGCATTTGCTGGCAGAATCTGATCTTGCTGAAGCTAGCAGATCTAAAAGCTTTTGTTCGATCTCTTCCTCATCAAGCTCGAATGGTGTATTGAATGGTGTTGGATTCGATCCTCCAAGACCGATGAATGTTATATTGTCAATACATTTATGCTTGTTATGCAGGTTGATCGCATCTGACCTTTCAAGGGTATTAAGTATACTTTCCATATCACAGTTACCCGGCACTGCCATTACAGGCACCTGAAACATTCCCGTGAGCTCACTTGCTTTTTCATCGGGACCAAAGTTTGTAATATCACCTGCTATCAGTACCAGATCCACTTTACCTGCTTTTTCAATAATTGGACTGATCTTTGAATAATTTCCATGGGGATCTGCAATTGCAAGAATTTTCATAGAGTAACACCTTTTCATATAAATTTCAGCAATCAGATCAGGTTAAATCTGATTTTAGGGTATCAATGCCTATTATACTGTGCTTTTACATCAATACTATTTATTCGGTTTAAATCCCTATAAGTGACTGCTCCCACGACTAAAGTGCGTGGGCTTCTACGGATTTAATACCGACAGATTGCAACCCCAATCTGAGAATGTTGATAGCTGCATTGTGGTCACGGTCTACAACCAGACCACAGCCATTACATTTATGTGTCCTATCTGCTAGTGTCTTTTCAACTAGCAGTCCACATCTTGAGCACATCTTAGAAGTATTCGCAGGATTAACCAATGCAACTAAAGAACCAGCACTTTCAGCCTTGTACTTTGTTGCAGAGATTAACATGTTCCATGCAGCATCTGATATACTCTTTGCAAGATGATGATTTTTAAGCATGTTTTTTACATTCAACTCTTCAAATGCAATGAAGGAATAATCGTCTACTAATTGTCTGCTTAACTGATGAATGAAATCATATCGCTTGTTTCTTATTCTTTCATGTACTCTTTGTACTACTCTACTTGCTTTTTTACGTTCAGGAGAACCTTTTGTGGATTTAGATAATTTTCTTTGAGCCTTTGTGAGTTCTTTTTCTTCCTGACGGAAAAAACGAGGGTTGGATATTCCCGTGCCATCTGATAGAGTTGCGAAACTGGATAATCCCACATCTATACCTACAACGTGTTCCATAGTCCTCTCTGGAATTATTATATCCTCACACTCTGTTGTTATGGAAACATACCATTTTTTACATGCGCAACGTCTAACAATGATTCTTTTAATGTCGCCTTCGACTTCCCGATGTACTTTTACACGGACGTTTCCGATTTTTGATAGGTATAAAAGGCTTCCATCGACCTTAAATCCCATCTGAGGATATGTAAAACTATCATACCATCCTTTACCTTTGAATCGGGGGTAACCGGGTTTATGTCCATTTCTTACACGTCTGAAAAAGTGCTTGAATGCAAGGTCTACTCTTTCCTGTACTTCTTGAAGGGTTTGAGAGAACACTTCCTTATATACAGGATTCTCTTTTTTCCATTCGGGTAGTAGTTTGTTAAGAGTGTATTTAGATATGGTTTCTCCTCTTTCTTTATAAGCATTTTTTCGTTCTGCTAATGTACGATTATACACTTGTCTGCATATCTCTAAGCTGCGCTCCATCTGTTTTTGTTGTGGTTTATTCGGATAGATACGGAACTTATATGTCTTTAGCATTGTATCTTAATATACAGTGTTTGATTAAGAAGGTTATGTTTAAATTAGATTATCTAAAAGGTGGGGTACGATTCATCCCACAGCTAAAGAAGTGGGCTTTCTCTACCCCTACACCCCGTTAATCGTAATTAACCAATTATTGGTTATTAAACTAAGTATTTGATAATCAAAATGTGAAATTACGATGATAAACATATGCAGAATGAATTATTCAGTTATGTCAATATTTTGAGGATATACCTGCTCCATTCAGACACCTGATCTCCACTAATTAAGCAAACGCATTCTCTTCTCCAGAATCCATCGCGAATAAGCAAGAAGATCCTGTCTGGTCAACAGTCTTACGAATAAAATCAAAGTCTATATCTGAATCCGTGCTGAAGATATTGATCGATGCCTGTGGAGCTTTAGATATGTTTGACTCCATATCTCCGACCATAACTTCATTGGTCACATTTGGAATTCTTGCCAATTCAGCAAGGTTTTCTAAATACCTCTCAGCCTTATAAACGTTGTACTGTTCATGTACGCAGGTTATCATCTTTAATCTTGCATTCCAGTTGGTTTTAAGTTTATATGCTATTAGGATGGCCAGGTCCTGATTTCCTAAATCCATGCTTATATCCCAGTCCGGGCTGCGATCATTTATCCATAGATTTATTGAATTCTCTCTTCCAAAAAATGCATTATGATGAACTGCAAGAATCAAAGCACCTATATTTATTTGAGACGCTTTATGTATTACACTCTTTATCTGATCTTCCTGCTGACTAAAACTATCCATATGAATGAACAGCACCCCTGGTCTGAAGAAGGAGCCGCTTAAAGTTTCCATTCCTGCTATGAGATTATGTTCGAATCCAACAGTATCAATGATTGTCCACGAGGAAAAAACACCTTTTTGTCTAAAAGAATTGGTCAAATCAGTTAGCTGTGAAGATAACTCCTTTTCTTCAAATTTGCCTGCCATTCCAAGTATCTTAATAGAGCCTTTAGGATATGTTAAATCTACCAGTATTTTGAATGCACCGGTAAGGATCCTTGGGTTTTCTATAGGTACCAAAAGATTGGCTTTCCAGGTTCTATGTTGAGATGAAACGATTTTATATGATCTTTTTGCAGCCCATTCTGCAAGTGCTACGAAAAGCCCACTGCGCATATCTCCATAAGGCGCTTTTAATTCTTTTTTTATTAGATGCCCATGTATAAAAATTACAACAATAAGTGCCAGCAAGCTAAATGTCGGATTTACTATAAACATTACAAAAATACATCTTGTAGCTCCTATAAATGGAATTACGGATGGTATTCTTAAAAGCGGTCTGAAACTTATTAATTGTAAACGCTGTTCAATCAGAACAACTATGTTGATCATTGCATAGGTTATCAAGAAAAATAAAGTTATCAGGGGAGCTATTGCATTGAGATCACGCAGTAGTAATGCAAGAAAAACAATAATTCCGGTAAATATCATTGCATTTCGTGGCTCTCCTGACTTTGAACTCTTTGAGAACCATTCACTGGCTGGAAGTATTTTATGATTCCCTAAAGCCTGAAGTATTCTTGGTGCACCAACTAATGAAGCCAGAGCAGATGAAAATGTAGCTCCTAAAAGACCGGCTATAATCAACTGACCCCAAGCAGCTTTTTCTACCATTATCAGATAATTGCTCACAAGCTCTGTGTTTGTTGCAGAAGCTGCAAGCCACAAAGCAAGCAGTAGATAGATTATCAGACTTATGACTATAGCTGACAGAGTACCCAGAGGAATACTTTTCCGGGGATCTTTAAGTTCTCCTGACATATTTGCACCTGCCAT
>SKZM01000154.1 GCA_007127385.1 Methanosalsum sp. | reverse complement strand
TCTCATAGATGATCAGCTAAAGGGTGCCATTGCACTGGCAGACATCATCCGCCCTGAATCAAAACAGACAATTGAATACCTCAGGAACAGAAACATTGAATGCCTGATGATAACCGGTGACAATGAGAGAGTGGCAAAATGGGTATCTGAAGAAATTGGTCTGGATGAATATTTTGCTGAAGTACTGCCGGACGAAAAAGCAAAAAAGGTTAAGGAAATACAGGAAAGGGGAATGAAAGTTGCAATGACAGGTGACGGAATAAATGATGCACCTGCCCTTGCCCAGGCTGATGTTGGTATAGCTGTCGGGGCCGGAACTGATGTTGCCATTGAAACTGCAGATATCATCCTTGTACGAAGCAATCCTGCAGATGTCCTTGCATGCATCGAGCTTTCAGGAGCCACATACAGAAAGATGATCCAGAATCTCTTCTGGGCAACCGGTTACAATGCAGTAGCTATTCCTCTTGCTGCCGGTCTCCTATATAATCAGGGAATTTTGCTTTCCCCGGCTGTGGGAGCGATTTTGATGTCCCTGAGCACAGTCATTGTAGCAATCAATGCCCAGTTGCTAAAAATATGAAAGGATTTCGAAGAGTATATGTATTTTAATTTTCATGTACTCATATCATATTTAAATAGAATCAAATAAGTGGAAGGGATCTTATGGAACTAAACGGCGTTGAAATTGAAGATACATTTGCAGAAGCATTTCCAATAAAAATGGGACGCGTATTGATAACAGCAGCTACCAGAAAATGGGCCGAGGTTGCTGCCCGGGAAGCTACAGGTTTTGGAACCTCTGTTATCATGTGTCCTGCAGAAGCTGGTATTGAAAAGTTTGTAAGCGGTGACAGTACACCTGATGGAAGGCCAGGAGTATATATTCAGATCTGTACCTTTGGCTATAAATCTCTGGAAGAACAACTCCTGGAAAGACTTGGTCAGTGCGTACTCACAGCACCAACCACAGCAATTTACAATGGTCTTCCTGATGCTGAGAAACAGTTTGATACAGGATTCAAGTTAAAGTTCTTTGCAGACGGCATGGAATCAGAGGATGAAATGAATGGAAGAAAGGTGTACAGAATACCACTGATGGAAGGAGATTTCATTGCAGAGCACTCGGTGGGAGCTGTTGAAGGTGTAGCCGGTGGAAATTTCTTCATTCTTGGGGACTGCCAGATGAGTGCACTAACAGCAGCTGAAGTTGCTGTTGATGCCATACAGCAGATAGAAGGATCAATTACTCCTTTCCCGGGAGGTATCGTGGCAAGTGGTTCAAAGCCAGGTGCCAATAAGTATAAGTTCCTGAAGGCAACAGCCAACGAAAGATTCTGCCCTTCGATCAAGGATAAGGTAGATGATACCCAGGTTCCGGAAGATGTCAATGGGATATATGAAATAGTGATCAATGGCCTGGATGTTGATGCTGTCAGCAGAGCTATGGCTGCAGGTATCAAAGCTGCTGTAAAAGTTCCAGGAATAAAAAAGATCACTGCAGGAAATTACGGAGGCAATCTTGGACCTTACAAATTCAACCTGCACGAAATACTCTAAAAAACCTTTTTTTCTCTTTTTTCAGTCACAGGCCGATACCTGCAAGACCGGCTGATATAACCTCTCTGGGATCAATTCCTGCAACCTGAATCATTACATATGCCCCCAGAAAAGTCCCAAGAACACTTCCCAGATTGGCAAGTGACGCCACCAGTATAACCCTGAATAGATTGTTCCCCATCATATCCTGGGTCGTTTCAATATTCATCATGTTCTTAAAGTCGGCAGTTGTAGGATTTCTTTTCTTGGCTTCCACAAGTCCTGCAAACCATCCTGCAGCCATCATTGGATTCAGGGATGTCAACCAGGCCACTGAAAAGGCTGTGAGTACTGAATACGGATGAGCCCTGGCTATGAGTGCACCTGCTGCACTCAGTGTTCCATTAATTATGAACCACCATCCAAATGCAATCAGGATTATATTAAGAGGTGTGCCTGAGAGTATCAGGAGCGCAAATGCAGCAATTGCTATCAATGCAAAAATAATGCCGGATGCCTTCAACCAGTTAATTTTTTTTTTAGGTACCACAACCAGCTGTTCCCTTGGTGGAAGGGACTCTGGATCTGAAAGATATCGTTCAATTCCAGCTCTGTGACCGGCACCAACAACAGCCACTATTTTTCTGCCGCCACCACGGGCAATATCCAGAAGGTTTGAAGCAATATATGCATCCCTTTCATCAATCAACACCTTGGCAGTTGTAGGCGATATCCCCCTGAGTTCCTCGATAAGCACATTCACGGTATCCTGACTTGTGATGTCATCCATATCTATATCATCAAAACGTTTCCCTCCACCAACTCCTACTGCAGCTCCAATTAGAGCACCCAGCATACGTATCTTTTCAAAAAATCCCATTCTGGACCATAAACGGTGAAGGGTAATCTGTACATCCCTGTCCACCAGTGCAAGTCTGGCACCACTTTCCTCTGCTGCTTCTATTGCACTGATCATTTCTGCACCCGGTTGGATACCTACCTCAGCACCGATCTTTTTCTGAATATATGCAAGAAGCCAGTGAATGAGTAAGAGATAGATCTTGCCTTCACTGAGAACTGTTTTGATAGGAACCTCTGAGACCTCAGGTGCAGTACCTTTCAGGGTCTCATACCTGGACCTGCACAGTTCCACGGCAACAACATCCGGTTTCTCCTTCTCAATGGTTTCGATAACTTCCCTGACACTTTTCTCTGAAACATGAGCAGTTCCCACTATGATAATTTTTGAAGGTTCCCGGTCCTCCTCTTCTGTTTCAAGCAGCATCTCATCCGAAAAAGTATTCTTATCTGATCCATGAAAAGAAATATCTGATGAATCAGAGGATAGGACACTTTCTTCATAAACTGATCCAGAAGTAGATGAGTGCTCCTGACTGACATCAGATTCTCTGTAATTGCTATTGGTATCCATGTATTGCTGCCTTTCCAACCTTTTTGAAATTTTATTATTCACGTAGGAATGTAAGTGCACGTACCAGATCTGTACGTGATAGTACTCCAACTATGGAATCATTATCTGTAACTATTACCCTTCCTATATTCCTTCTGGACATCAGCTTTATAGCATCAGATGCATCAGCATCCACTGAAAGAGTAATCACCTTGCGGGTCATTATATCCTCAACCCTCATGGCCATACGATCAGCCGGACTGACCCCCCGAACATCAGTTAATGTAACAATTCCCATCAGACGATCATTGTCCATTACAGGATATCCCATATGCTTCTTTTCAAACATGAAATTCTGTAATTGATCAACTGTAAAAGAAGGGGGCACTGATACAATTGAATCCGACATTATGTCACCCACCTTCACATTTTCAAGACTCACTGTAGTCGTTGTTGATTTTGCCTCCTCGGATGCACCAATGTAGACAAAAAAAGCAATTATTATCAGCCACGGATTTATCAGCAACCCGATAAGACCCATAAAAATAGCAAACATCTTACCTACATTGGCAGCCTTTTCAGTAGCTTTGATATAGCTCATCTTATTTGCATACCAGGCCCTGAGCAATCTGCCTCCATCCATTGGAAAGGCGGGTATGAGATTGAAAATTCCCAGAACAATATTGATGGATCCAAGGATCAACAGGAGCCTGTAGATGGCGCCCTGTTCAAAAACAGGTGCTATCGTAATGAATATCCAGTTAGCAGCCAGTAAAATAACACCAAGCACAATGCTGACAAGGGGGCCTGCAAATGCCATTGTTGCCTCCTGTTTTGGCTCCCTTGGTATCTCTTCCATGGACGATACCCCGCCTATGAGCAGCAGTGTAATATCAGATATCTTTACCCCGTATTTCATAGCCACATACGAATGAGCCAGTTCATGTAGCAGCACACATGCAAATAGAAGGATAGCTGCCAGAAATGAAAGTGCATAGTTTAGAATATCCGGTGTGATCCCCTGAAAACCAAAGGGTTGAGGATTGATTGAAAATACAAATACAAATAATGGCAATATGAGTAGAAAAGATATGTGAACCTTGATAGGTATTCCAAGAACAGTTGCTATCTTGACTGATGCTTTCATGGGATATCCATTTCTTTTTAATGCTATTTTAGTTTTATCTTCAGGCCCTGATATTTTACCGAGACAGGTTAGTTGATAAATACTTTCACTACGCTAGGATCAGCAATTTATACATACCACTCATAGTATTGACTGACAGATAAAATATGTGGATACACGCCCTTACAAGTTTCAGGGCCAGGTATCCACCATTCATCCCCTTTGGTATCAAATGTGATCAATATAATCAGTTACATATGATCAGTTACCCATTACAAGTATCAGCATCTTTTACTGCTTTCTCCAGATCCTGCAGGAACAACTCCAGATTGTCAGTGCTAAGATGAGGCATCAGAACAAGTCTCAGACAGCGGGGATTCCTTGTTATTGAAACCATCCAGCCGTACTTTTCCCTCAAGATCTTCCTAACCACATCTGCATCTGGAACCCTGAGAGCAACAACATTCATCACTGGTTCGATCAATGTCTCAATGCCGATCCTGCGTGATCCGTCTACAAGCTTTTCTGTAAGGTCCATACAGTAATCCACTACTTCAAGATAACCATCTTTTCCCAGATAATTCAGAACACCATAGGTTGCAGCAACTGCACCCCCACTCCTGGTACCTGTCAATGAATGCTGGGTCTGTGTCGTCAGATATGGAGTGTCCGTCTGAAGGTTACTCAAATATTCTTCCCCACGAAACAGAAGCACACCAGCCGGAATCGTACCAAGTCCCATCTTATGGGGATCAAGAGCAATTGAGGTTACACCATCCAGTGAAAAATCAAAACTGTAATTCTTTTCAAGAAATGGAATAACAAAGCCTCCAAATGCTGCATCTACATGAAGGGGAAGACTGTTTTCAACTGCCAATCTGGAAATATCCCCT
This sequence comes from Methanosalsum sp., assembly GCA_007127385.1. Taxonomy (GTDB): domain Archaea; phylum Halobacteriota; class Methanosarcinia; order Methanosarcinales; family Methanosarcinaceae; genus Methanosalsum. Next base: position 616 of record SKZM01000154.1, on the reverse strand, counting down.
ATAGGATCTATCTGACCAAATTCTGTTGATCCTGCAACACCCACCAGTCCCACGGTATCTTCATCTATTAGCGATTCAAACGATCCCATATCAACTTTTAATTCCTGATCCATTGAAGCTTTTCTAACTTCCATCCTCAGAATATCAGCAATCTTATCGAATGAAAAATGAGCTGATTCCGGAACTACCACATTTGGTCTGGATGATTCAGAACAATTTCTCATCGATCTCAATGCCTGAATATTGGACTCTGTACCACCTGTTGTCATATGGCCATGTGCATCCTTACCATGCATGAGATCTGAAAGCATATCTATCACAGAAATCTCCATTTCATTTGTTCCTGGAAACAAACCGGAATCACCCATATTGGATTCTATGAACATCATATGAGCTTCTACAGCTATTCTGTGAGGAGGAGTACACATGGCACTGAGTACTTTTGAGTAATTGGTATCCTTTTTCTTTATTTCTTTTAAAATATCGAATACCTGACCTTCGGTTAATCCAGAATTTTTCATATAGGTTTTCTGTTATTGCAGCTTCTTTAAAACAATTATGCCCGGTAAGGACCCTACCCCATTATTTCCATTGGAATGCACTATATACGTGAAAC
>SKZM01000080.1 GCA_007127385.1 Methanosalsum sp. | reverse complement strand
CTTGTCACTCGCATTAAGTTCTATTATCTCCCAGCCGAAATCATTTGCAAGTGAGTGTGCTGCAGATGTTTTGCCAATACCTGCCCTTCCACCAAGTATAACGGCACGTTTTTCAGGAATTCCATATGTCCATTTTTGAGCCCATTCTCGGAGAGTTTCAACTGCTTTCTTATTTCCCACTATTTCAGAAAGGGAGCGAGGACGGTACTTCTCAGCCCATTCACCTATATGCGTCATCTTGTATTACTCATAAAAGGGAAAATTAATTAATGTTTGCATTTCTTTTCTAATCCTAACGGCAACTGGGGCAATGTTATGAACTCAGGAAATGATGATATCTTAAATATTATTGAGAACCGTGCACTTAAAAACAGGGCTAAGGTTGCGATCGGGATCAGAGAACCCAATGAAAAGCTGATATCCAGTGTTAACGCTGCGCATAATGGCAGATATGCACATGTGATACTGGTAGGTGACAGGAGCAAAATCAGGGAATTCAATACTGAACTGGATATAATCGACACACAGAATCCCGAAAAAATGCTGGCCAGCCTTCTTGTATCTGGAAAAGTTGATGCAGCAGTCAGGGGAACTGCGCATGCCTCAGAAGCGCTTGCAAATCTTAAACGATCACTGAAAATGGAATCCATACAGAGACTCGCACTTTTAATAACCGCATCCGGAAACTGTTTTTTTCTGGCACCTGTGGGAATCGATGAGAGTGGAAGTATTGCTGATCGAATAAATTTTATTCTTAATGGTGCCAGACACATAAGGCGTTTTGGAATTGAGCCTTCTGTGGGTATCCTTTCAGGAGGTAGATTGGGGGATCTGGGAAGAGACAACAGAGTAGACCGAACCCTTGCAGATGCTGATTTCATAACAAACCGACTTCATGAGAAGGGAATTAATGCAAAACATTATACAATTTTGATCGAAGACGCAATTAAAGAAGCAAATTTTATTTTTGCACCTGATGGGATATCAGGTAATCTTATATTCCGAACCCTTGTTTTTCTGGGAGGAGGAGACGGAATCGGTGCACCCGTTCTGATGGATGACTATGTATTTGTAGACACTTCCAGGGTTGGAGGACATTACACCAAAGCAATAATGCTGGCAAGTGCACTAGCAGATATTTCAGATCCATTTGATCGATAGTTCCAAAAAAAGCAAAGAAAAATAGATAGATAAATAGATAGATGATAACAATACTATACCTATAAGATGATATAATGGAACCTGTTGCAAATGACTGGCCACCTGCCAAAGGTGATTACGTAATTGGTTCGGCTGATTCAAGGATTGCGGTTGTGACCCTTGCAAGTTCGATCGAACCCACGGAAAAAGCGGCCATATGGGGAACCTGTAAGACCGAAAATCTTGGTGTTGAAAAAGTTGTAATAAACGTAATTTCTAATTCAAATATCAGATACGTTCTTCTGTGTGGGGGAGAATCGAGAGGACATCTATCTGGAAAATCCCTGATAGCCCTTCACAGTAACGGAATTGACGAGAACGGAAGGATTATAGGATCCGATGGTGCGATCCCTTTTATCGAAAATATTTCGGAAAATGCGATCATTAGATTTCAAGAACAGGTAGACCTGCTCGATCATACAGGCCTAACAGACAAAAAAGAAATATATGAACTTATAGATGCTTATTCTAATAAAAATGAAATGTATCCGGAAGAGCCATTCGTAATTTTAATCGGAAAACGGAAGAAAAGTTCCATTCAACATTCATCTTCTGCAGACATTATCCTCAGCGATGAATTTGTTATTGATGCAGAGAATGGAATCATCTACACATCAGACCAATTATAACCCCTTATTGAGGTACAATTATGTTCAGATTTCAGAAAGAACAGGAAATTTGCAATATTGCAGGAACGAAAGTAGGAGGGCAGCCAGGAGAGCTACCTACAGTCGTTGCCGGGACCATATTTTATACAGGGCATAAAATAATTGAGGATCCGGATAAAGGTATATTTGACAGAAATGCTGCAGAAAAGTTGATAAATGACCAGGAATCAAATTCCGACGAAACCGGTATCCCCCATATCATACATATTTTTTCAAATACATTAGAAAGTATGCATAAATATATAGATTTTGTATGTGATATTTCAGATGTTCCATTTATTGTTGACTCTTCAGAGCCCAAAGTTAGAACAGATGCTGCCCTATACACCACAGAGACGGGGCTGGCAGATAGGACAATATACAATTCATTAAATATGAGCACTAAAGCCCGTGAAATCGAATGTTTGAAACTGTCAGATGTCGACAGTTCCATAATACTTGGATTTAATGCTATTGATTCATCTTTAGATGGAAGAATGAAATTACTTGAAGATGGTGGTGGCATTCTGGATAAAGGCCTGGTAGAAATAGCAAACGATTGTGGTATTTCGAATAAGCTGATAGATCCAAGTATTACTCCGATGGGAAGTGGAGCAGGTATAGCCCTTAGAATGTCACTTACAGCAAAAGCCAGATGGGGGCATCCTGTAGGGTCCGGGATCCATAATGCACCATCTTCCTGGAGCTGGCTTCAGAATAAAAGAAAGGAAGATTCCCTGAAATACAAGATATGTGATATTGGATCCATAGGTATGCAGATAGTTTCAGCAGGTGACTTTATACTGTATGGACCTATGGAAAATGCGCCTTATGTATTCCCGCTTGTTGCAATGGGAGATATTATGGTATATGAAGCTGTTGAAGATATGGATATAGAACACTCTGATAATCATCCGATCAATAGGCTGGTATAAAATTACCGGCATATTCTAACCAACCAAAAGAACGGCTCTGAGTTTAATAAAAACAGAGAACATAATCATATAAAATGTATTTTCAGGAACATTCATATATAACAGTTATTAATAATATCCAATGATAGTAAGAATTGACGTTTTGAAAGAACCAGGTATTTAAAGCTATTAAACCAAATCTGTCCAGGTCAAATATATGAAAAGACTCACAATCAGCCTCACTGATGAATTGTTTGATCAGCTCAATGATATTGAAAATAAGAGCTATTTTGTAAGAGAGCTGATCGAAATGAAGCTGAACCCAACATATTCAGCCAATGATAAATCGGAGGAAGATAAGGAAACAAATGAAGATGAGTCCCAGCAATTAAACGAAGATCTGAATAAGATCCATGAAGATATTTCAGGACTTGATAGCAGAATACAATCTATTGAAGGACATGTTGAATCCATCCATTCAATCTTACATGATCTAAAAACTGAAATTAAGCATTTGAAGCAAAATGAAGTTTCATCTAACCCTGTAAACAATCATGAAAGCAAAAAAGAAAATATCCTGGATTCACAGCCTGCACAATATCCTTCCTTCGGGAATAATGGATATATAAATGGCCTGTCTGAAAAGGGAGCAGAATATAAAAATATTCAGAATACAGGTGAATTTACCTATGAAACTGAAAAAGAATCTGAATATAAAAAACATGAACTTCCTGAGAACATAACACGGGATATAAATTCCGCTCAATCAAAAGTCGATAATAGTAATTCAGATACATATCTTCAGGAACAATACCCAGAATTAACACAGACAGAACCAGATACTAATAATATTCCATTATGGAAATCACCTATGGAAAATATTGAAAACCAAAAATATGAGTACAGGCCAGAATCCTGCACCAAAGAAAAATATAAACAGGACAGAAAAGTAAAAGGTTCAGCATCCTCCGGGGATCGCAGCTTTGATACAGGAAAAGCCCTTGAAAAAAATTTACTGGCATATATACCTGTAAAAGCTGAAATCAAAAAAGATGTAGTAATCAATTTACTTTCTAAGAAATATAATTTACAGTCAGTTGAGAAAAAACTTGATCAATTGATTGCTTCAGACAGGATTATTGTATTCAACAAAAACAGAACAAAATACCTTACGCGGGCATAAAAACAGGTTATTCAAATTTTTTCTCATGCATATCCTGATAACTTCGTCCATGTGAGCACCTGATACATAATCCTGTACGTGCATCCATGCAATCACTGCATACAAGTCTTCCACATATCACACAGCTATTCAATCTGGCAGTTTTCCCGCATATATTGCATATTCCCATTAATTCCATGCTCAAAAACTCCTTTAAATCAGATTCCCCGCTTCAAACGGTATATCCGGATAATTTGCCCTACACTGTCCCGGTTAACAGTTCCGGTAGATGATGCAGTTTCAAAGAATCTTTCCGGAAAACGAAGATCTTTAAGGTCAAAACCCATTCTTTTTTTCAGTTCATACTTTTTCATAATAATATCGTTACCAAGAGAATTTAACGTTTCTTCATCAGCATGAATTCCCAGAGATCCCAGTGCATCCCTTATAGTATCATAGGAATATACTGAACGTGCAAACAGGCATATAGTAAGTGAATTGAAGATACTGCGAATGTTATCCTCATATATTAACAGATCAGCTATATCCTCCTCATCGAGCCTTTTCTTAAGAGATTTCTGATCAATGCTGTATCCTGCATTATCCAGATGGGAGTGCCTGACACCTACAGCAAGGCCGGCTATATTTGCAGGACCTGTATGATAACCTGCAACTTCCAGTCCACCAATCTGCATAGCGAAATCTTCACCACCATATTCCTTAGCTGCGTAGTTTATACCTTCCCCCATTGCGGCATAAAAATCAGTCGTTCCATCTACAATAAAGTCAATAGCTCGCAGATAGCCATCAACATCGGACCATCCCAGGTTAAGTCCGGCCTTTTCAGATTCAGGTATTCGATCAAGCTGAAACATTTCTGTAGCCCATGCCAGTATAACTCCTGTGCTGATGACATCCAGTCCATACATTTCACATTTATCTATCAATTCCAGTATTCCTTCAGGAGAATGTATTCCCAGTATAGTACCCATTGAATACACAGGCTCATAGTCATATGAAATGTTTTTGATTTCATACTCATGAAGCTTGGAAAATCTCTTCTTAAGCATAGCTATATGAACACATCCGATAGGACACACTGCACAGGATACTCTTTTTACAAGATACTTTTCTGCAAAAATCTCTCCAGATATTGATTCTGAGAATTCAAAACTGGATTGTTGAAAATTTCTTGTTGGCAATCCTTTGATTTCGTTGAGAGGGAGAATATTTTCAGTAGTTCCCAGATCATGATACTTATGCATCTGGTCAGTCTTTACAATTTCTTCATAAATTTGCTTAAATGTCCGGTTATAGGCCTTTTTATCAGATACCTCTATTTCCTTATTACCGGATATCGCAATGGCTTTAAGGTTCTTTGATCCAAAAACAGCACCCAGACCAAGTCTACCAAAATGCCTGTAGGTATCAACATTGACATTGGAATATTTTATCTGTTTCTCCCCTGCAACACCTATTCGGATAATACTCCTGCGTCCTGCTCCAGGTTCAACCTCGCGAATAATCTTTCCGACATCTGTAGTTGATGAGAGGCCCCATATCGAAGATGCATCCCTGAACAATACTTCATCATCATGTATTGAAATATAAACAGGTTTTTCGGCCCTGCCCTTTATTACAATCGAGTCACAGCCTGAAAATCTCATTGCTAGTGCAAGACGTCCTCCTGCATGGGATTCACCCAGTTCATTGGTGAGGGG
>SKZM01000079.1 GCA_007127385.1 Methanosalsum sp. | reverse complement strand
TACTTTTTTGAACATAGCCATACAGAAAAATAGTAGGGTTGAGGATTCATGTTCCTGATTCCCATCCATGCATATACTCACTCTGAAGCGGACTTAGCTCATCAATTGTAATATCCAGACTGCTAAGCTTTAACTCTGCCACATACCTGTCAATTTTTTCAGGAACAGGATGGACACCAGCTTCCAATTTATTTTCTGCAATATAGCGCACACATAAAGCCTGGTTGGAAAAGCTCATATCCATTACCTCGGCCGGATGGCCATCTCCTGCTGCAAGATTTACAAGTCTTCCATCAGCAAGAACATAAATTCTTCTGTTATCTACAAGATATTCTTTAATGTTTGTTCTCACTGTCCTGACAGAAGTGGAAAGCTCTTCAAGCTCTTCAAGATTAATTTCTATATTAAAATGACCTGAATTTGCCAGGATAGCCCCATCCTTCATCAGCTCAAAGTGCTCTCTGGTAAGTATATCACGGTTTCCAGTTGTGGTGACAAATATATCCCCAAGTGGTGCAGCTTCTCTCATAGTCATAACCTGATTACCATCCATCCTGGCCTCCAGTGCCCTTATAGGATCAACTTCAGTAACAATCACATTGGCCCCAAGTCCAACAGCCCTCATGGCAGCTCCTTTACCACACCATCCATACCCTCCAACAACAACATTCTTTCCTGCCACCAGAAGGTTCGTAGTCCTGATTATACCATCCCATGCCGACTGGCCTGTACCATACCGATTATCGAAAAGGAATTTTGTCATAGCATCATTTACTGCAACTACCGGCATCTTAAGAGCTTTATCCCTCTCCATGGCTTTCAATCGATGGATACCTGTCGTTGTCTCCTCACATCCTCCTTTTATGGAGGATAACAGATCGGTACGCTCGGTATGGAGCTTAAATATCAGATCTGCTCCATCATCTATCGTTATATCAGGATTGCTTTCAAGTACTTTATCTATAGCCTGATAATATTCCTCATTACTGGCATCATACCTTGCATAACACTTTATGCCTTTTTTACTGTCAAGAGCAAGCGCCACATCATCCTGAGTGCTTAAAGGATTGCATCCTGTGATCGATACTTCTGCACCACCTGCTACAAGTGTATCCACCAGTACTGCAGTCTTTGCCTCTACATGTAATGCCATCGCAATAGTATAGCCTTCAAGTGGCATTTCTTTTTCAAAGGTATTTCTGACAATTTCAAGCACAGGCATATGATTACGTGCCCATTCTATTTTCTGATTACCCGATTCAATTAACTGCTTATCTACCATTAAATCTCCTCAACGGATTACCTGATTCTAAATTATACTCTATTACTATCTACTCTTTCAATAAGATCTGCTGCGGCTTTGCGAGCATCTCCCATTACTGTATTCTCATCCAGGAATTTCAATTCATAATTATCCATCAATATCTGCCCCTGAACAATAGTTGTCTTCACATCACTTCCACGGGCGGAGTACACAATATGTGAAATCGGATCATAAAGAGGAGTCAAATGCGGTTTATCCATGTCAACAATAATTACATCTGCATTGTATCCTTTTTTAAGGATTCCGCTTTTAATTCCAAGTGCCCTGCCACCATTTGAAGTTCCCATCTTAAGAACGGTGTCTGCAGGTACTAACGATGGATCCAGTTTACTTACCTTCTGCATAAGTGTTGCGGTTTTCATTTCTTCAAACATATCAAGATTGTTATTGGAAGCACATCCATCCGTTCCAAGTGAAACATTTATTCCTTTATCAATAAGCTCTTTTACAGGAGCGATTCCGGAACCAAGTTTCATGTTACTGACAGGATTATGAGATACATTGACCTTCCGTTCCCGAAGTATTTCAATATCTCCGCCCGAGAGCCAGATACAATGAGCCGCAAGGACATTATTGTCAAGGAACCCAATCTCATCAAGCATATTCACAGAACACATCCCATAGTGCTCTTTCATCTGATTTAATTCATCTTCAGTTTCAAGGACATGAATATGAACCTTTACATTATCATGTTCAGCCTGTTCCCTTACCCGGATTAAAAATTCTTCTGAGCAGGTATTTGGTGCATGCGGACCATACATGGCAGTAATTCTTCCATCTGCACCTCCATTCCATTTTTTAACAAAGCCTTTTCCTTCTTCAAGTTCACTATCTGCTCTACTGGGATCCCCAAAATCGATCATCCCGTATGAAAGTGCAGCACGAATACCTGATCTTTCTACTGCTTTTGCCACCTTTTCTACATGGATATACATATCTGCAAACGCAGTAGTACCGGACTTTATCATTTCCACGCAGGCAAGAAGTGTACCAGCATAGATATCATAATCAGTCATCTGTGCCTCTACAGGCCATATATTGTCCTCAAGCCACTGATTAAGCGGCATATCATCTGCATAGCCCCTTAGTAATGCCATTCCTGCATGGGTGTGAGTATTTATAAGTCCAGGCATTACCACACATCCAGAAGCATCTATTACAGTATCTGCCCTTTCATTGGTTGATAATGATATATCTTTTATTAGACCATCTTCAATTACAACCGTTCCTGCTCTGAGAATGCGCTCATTTGCAGGGTCCATTGTCAGAACGGTTCCGTTTTCTATAATAACATCTGCCATCAGTTAGTCTCCTTTATATCTGTAACCAAAGACAATCCCTATAAAGAATTCTATTCATCCTCAGGGAAATTGTTCCAGGGTATTCCCTGCCTAACAGCTTCGTTCTTGAGAATTTCATTTATTTCATACATGGCTGAGGAGAGTACCTTCCTATTATCATACATATCCACAACTTTCTGAAGTCTATCAGGTTCAACACCTTTCATATCTATGGCAAACTGAATCATATTTGGAATTGAGCGTATAATATTGTCCACAATGGACACCGTAGCTGATAGAGAGGTCCTTGACAATGGATTCAAATCAATAGTAATGACCTTTTTATCCATGTTCACAAGGGTCTGGCACCTGTCACCATCTTCCAGAGGCACCAGCATCACATCTGCACTGTATATACCATCCTTATCCACAATTGCCCTTCCATGAGAAAGATCAAGACGCGCATCTCCCTTATGCCCCAGAACAACACCTGCCCCTCTGGACTTTAGATGCCTGATTATTTTATGGATACGTGCTTCACTTCGGTGAAACAGGTTTACCTCAAGTGTGGCCCGGGTAATATCTGCAAGTGTAACGAGCTCATCCGGAACCAGGGCTGCAGTATTCCCATTAACAGAAATCACGGGCCTTTCCGCAAGCAACAACATGGCTACAGCTGCCCTCTGGGCATATGCAGCCATATCAGTAGTTTTTTCCCCTATCAGATAGTCAAATGTCTCGCCCCTGCCATGAGCTATCAGCCCATGTATATCAGTAATACCAATTTTGACTCCTTCAACAACTTTATCCCTTGTGACCAATGAAAGATATCTTGGATGATCTGGTGGAATTCTGGACATATTAATCAGCCATATTTTATCTTTGTAAGAGTATGATGTTTTACAACTATTAAACGATATAGCAATAATCATTTAAGCCATTTCTAAATCCGATATTGATGATCTTCTGAAAATACGTGTCATAACAGCCGGGGTACACAGTGATTGATCCGGTATACAAGAACATCACCATAATCCTTCATCGTCCCGACAATTGCCTGTTCCGATTCTGCAGATTCTGCAATTGCAAATACTGTGTTTCCAAGCATTGCCTGGGAAGCCATACCTCCTGCATTTCTGACAGCCTCAATGACATCCTGGGCCCTTGTATCAAGCAGGCCGGTCTCCCGTGAAAATATCTCAGATTGCCTCATAAAGTTACTGATGGTGCTCTCTTTTAAAAGAGAATCAAAAGCCTTTTTTCCTTCAGAATTGATCATCCCTATAAGATCAGCATCTTTTAGAACATTTTCCGTATAGATTCTGCCCATTGTTACGCAGAATACTTTAAGGTCCGCAGATGGGATTCGGTCAATATTGTAAATACCAGCAGTTCCGGGTATATTCCTTATCACAATTCCGCCATGCGACTGAGCAATCACATCCCCAAGTCCGCTTTGGTTTTTTACTTCTGCAGAATGTGCAACCTCAATAAGTTTACGTGAACACAGATTCAGTGAAAGAACATCGTTTAGCGCAAATGCAGCTCCAATTGAACCTGCACCAGATGCACCAAAGCCACATCCAACAGGTATATCTGCCTTACATTCAATTCGAAGAACCTCATCTGTAAGCATTTCTATTGTTGATCGGATAGTATTTCCTTTAACTTTCACCCCATCCAACCATACCTGGGTCTCATCAATAGAATTATCCAGAATCACTTCGGTTTCAATACCGCCATTTAAAACCACTCCACATCCTGTAGAGCCCTTGCACTTAATGTCCTCATTTTCATGGACCTTGAAAAAGCCGGTTATGTGCCCGGGAGCAAATGCACTGGAGCGGGGAGATTTAATTTCCTTCACTCAATCATTCCTCTGCTGAAAAACTTTTTCCACTTCATCCAGGAGAGATGAAGCTATTATTCTCTTTAGACCAGATACTTTTTTTACATCCTGTTTAATATTCATGATATAAACTTCATTGTCTTCTGTCCCCATTCCTCCTTCCAGAACATCATTTGCAACGATCAGATCAAGCTTTGACTGATCCATCCGATCCCGTGCCCTGGAAAGTAATTGTTCTGTGGACAGACCTGTTTCTGCCTTGAACCCTGCTATTGCCAGATCAGGAAATGACTGTCTTACCCTATCAATCAGTTTTACAGCAGGTTTCATTTTAATGGTAATGTTGTCTGCAGACTTGATCTTTTCCGGGCTCATATCAACTGTAAAATCCGAGATAGCAGCAGCACTGATCAACATATCATATTCTTCGCGGTCCAGCTCTTCCATAACAGCATCCGTCATCTGTTGAGATGTCTGTACTAAAATTTCTTTGATTCCTTCAAAACCAAGCCTATTCATGTGGACAATTGTTACATCTGCCCCTCTTCTAAAAGCCTCAAGTGCAATTTCAATACCGGTTTTTCCTGACGCGAAAGTAGTTAGTATTCTTATGGGATCCAGAAATTCAGCAGTGGTTCCGCTGGTTATAAGTATTCTTTTTCCAGACAGTGTATCAGGTCCAAGTATCCTCTCAGCATTAAGAACTATCATCTCATTGGAAACTATCTTTGCAATACCCTCTTCCATTTGCGGACCAATTATTGTTACTCCCCATAATCTCAACTTATCAAGATTATCAACAATAGCTGGATGACAGTACATTGATTCATGCATTGCAGGTACCAGCATCACAGGGATTCCGGAGCCAATTGCAGTTGTTGCAAACGTGGTAACTGGAGTATCATCTATACCGGTTGCGATCTTTGATATTGTATTGGCGGTCGCAGGAGCAATAACCAGAAGATCGGCACATCCATTCATTCCGCAAAATTCCACATGTTCCACTTTTCCAGTAATGTCACGAATTACCTCGTTGCCTGTCGCATAATGTAGTGCATCCGGATGAATTATCCTCTCAGCCGCAGGTGTGGTTACCGCATAAACATCCGCACCCCGCCTTATCAGTTCCCTGGAAAGTTCAATGGTACGCACCGCAGCTATGCTGCCAGTAACTGCAAGAACAACTGTTTTTTTATTAAGGCTGATGCCTTTGTTTTCCTTAATCCATAGTGTAGGGTGTTT
>SKZM01000178.1 GCA_007127385.1 Methanosalsum sp. | reverse complement strand
TCACTGGACTATCTTTTCAGTGTTGAAAAAATAGCAGGCCCCAATGAATCATATCCTATCATAGACTACAATACATTTTACGGCGGAGGTGCAGCCAATGTTGCAGCTGCCATTGCATCACTTGGCGGCAAAAGTCAGTTAATTTCACCGGTTGGTCCGGATTTTGAAGGATCTGACTACGAACTCCATCTCAGGGACATAGGTGTGGACCTGTCACTGATGTATACAATAGAAGGAGAAAAGAACACCAGTGCTTTTGTCTATACCGACAAGGAGCATAATCAGTGTACCTATTTTCATTGGGGAGCATCCCGGAAATTCCCTGAACTTGAACCTCCCTGCGTAGATTTTGTCCACCTGGCCACTGCAGATTCCGTATTCAATTCAAGGATCGCAAAAAAAGCAAAATTTGTATCATTTGATCCAGGACAGGATCTTGTTACCTATTCAGAAGACAGGCTGAGAACAATACTTGAAAACACAAATATCCTGTTCTCCAACAGGCACGAAATACAGAGAGTATGTAATATATTAAATGTCTCTTTTGAAGATATTAAAAATATGATCGATGTGGTCATTGTAACCCATGACTCCCGGGGCAGTGTCGTATACATGGATGAAAAAGAATACCAGATACCTGTAGTAGAAGTCGAGGCTGCTGACCCAACCGGTGCCGGGGACGGATACAGAGCAGGTTTTCTTGTTGCCTACACAGAAGGGTACTCTCTTGATATCTGTGGCAGGATAGGATCTACAGTAGCTTCCTTTGTGGTCGAGTCTGTCGGATGTCAGACATTCCTTCCTACCTGGGCTCAAATGAAGCAGAGATTTGAAACGTGTTTTGGACCTCTTAAAGAACCAGATAAACCATAATCCAATCTCTTTGCTTTAAATATCCTTCCACCATTTTTTCTGGATTGAGGATACCAGTCTTACCCTTTCGATTACCTCTGGTGATACATTGCTACTGAGACTACCTGTTGAAGATATACTCTTTTGATTATTCAGCGAAATAATGATCCTGTGAACAGATTCCGCAAGATCCTCTTCTATGTATCCGCCTTCCAGCATAAGCACCATCCTGTTACAGGTCTTTGATGCAATATAGCTGACGATCGATGCAAGTTCACCAAATCCCTCTGAAGTTAGATTCATATTCCCTAAAGGGTCCCCAGAATATGAATCCATGCCTGCAGAAACCATTACCAGTTGTGGATCAAACTGGAGTGATATAGGTAAAAGAAGTTTTTTAAATATGTAGATATAGTCTGAATCATTTAAACCGGGAGGTAGTGGTACATTTATATTAAATCCCTGAGCACTACATTCTCCGATCTCATCCAGCCATCCGGTTCCCGGAAACCATGGATAAAGGTGAGTTGAAAAATACAGTACACCCGGATCAGAATAGAAAAATTCCTGTGTGCCGTTACCATGATGAACATCCCAGTCCACAATAAGAATTCTTTCAATTCCACGGGATTGTGCATATCTTGCTGCAATAGCAATATTGTTGAACAGGCAAAATCCACGAGCTTTTCTGTAACCTGCATGATGGCCTGGGGGACGGGTCAATGCAAATGCTGAACCTTCTTCAAGCACAAGTTCGGTAGCTTTTACTGCACCGCCAGCTGAGGCAAGAGCTGCATTAAATGAATCCCTGGAAACAACGGTATCCGGATCTAATGGAATTTCTCTCATACAATGTTCTTCAACAGATTTTATGTAATCAGGATCATGTACATTTTCGATCAATGACAGATCAGCGTATTGGGGAACAACAAGTGGATTATCTTCAAATACCCCTTTTTCTTCAAGTCTGCTCATAATTGCCGTTAACCTAAATGCAGATTCAGGGTGCCAGCCAGTGTTATGCTTAAGAGAATCCGGATGATAGACAATGTAGGCCATAAAGGTTGATTATCCTTCTAGTGATTAAGTTTTATTACTAATGAATACAATTCTTTTTATGGGAGATTTAATTGATTAAAGAAGCAACGCTCTATGAAAAACTTGATAATAACATAGTTGCCTGCAATTTATGCAGTCATCGATGTACCATTGCACCCGGAAAACGCGGATTCTGTATGGTACGGGAAAACCGAGAGGGAAGATTATGCAGTCTGATATACAATACAGTTTCAAGTGAAGCTGTTGATCCAATTGAAAAAAAGCCGCTTTTTCATTTCTACCCAGGCTCTTTTTCGTATTCACTTGGAACTATAGGATGTAATTTTAGATGTAAGCATTGTCAAAACTGGAGAATCGCCAGAATGAATGTCGATGAAAGCCGAAACTATACAACGCAGATGACTCCTCAAGAAGCAGTTTCAAGAGCTATCAGCTCACAGGCAGAGAGCATTTCCTGGACATACAACGAACCTACGATCTGGTATGAATATACCTACGACTCTGCGAAAATTGCAAAGAATAAAGGACTTGCCACAGTTTATGTGACAAACGGATATATAACTCCGGAAGCACTGAAAGATATATCTCCCTATCTTGATGCGTTCAGTGTTGACATCAAAGGATTTACAGATAAGTTTTATAAGGATGTAGCCAGTGCAAAGCTTGAACCTGTGCTTGAAGCCTCAATAACTGCAAAGGAACTTGGAATGCATATAGAAGTGACAACCCTGATTATTCCAGCATACAATGATTCAGAAAATGAACTGCGTCAGCTTTCCAGATGGATCCATGATAATCTGGGACCGGATACTCCCCTGCATTTCTCACGATTCCAACCCTACTATAAGATGACAAATGTTGAACCAACTCCCCTGAAAACGCTTGAAAAGGCACATGAAATCGCAACGCAGGAAGGGTTGAGATTTGTCTATATTGGAAATGTTGCCGGCCATAAGTATGAAAATACGTTCTGTCCAGAATGTGGAAAAATGCTGATCAAAAGAGGATTCTTTAGTATTGAGAAATATGATATTACATCAGATAACAAATGTTCAGCATGTGGGACTTCAATCCCGATAACAGGAAAGGGGCCGGAAATATAAGCACATAACCATAAGTATACAGACAATGGACAAAGCTAAATGCTTGTGTCCAGTTTAGCAGTTAGCTGACACAGATAATAAACAAAAACTATAAATGTAATCAATACATTTAGACATTTCGCGCTTAAGTATATGCACGTGAGCCGCCATAACTCAGTTGGTAGAGTGTCTGGCTGTTAACCAGATTGTCACAGGTTCGAGTCCTGTTGGCGGCGTCTTTTTTAGAGGGCCTATAGCTTAGTCAGGTTAGAGCGCTCGGCTCATAACCGAGTGATCACCGGTTCAAATCCGGTTAGGCCCATGAAAATATTTTCATCTAACCATGTTGTTCCTATTCTACAGGTATTCGTATGGCTATAAAGAAAAATAAAAAAATAGTTTCTATCTACTTCGTGTTTTCTGGATCAATTGATGGAATCATTTCCTGAGGATCCCAATATCAGCAAGTCTTTCAGGCAGGTATACATCAGTTACAAAGTCAAGTCCTTTGCCGGCAAAAGCCTGCTGTTCAGCTTTCTTCTGTATTTCCAGCTGGAGGTTGATCTGTTCCTTCCAGTAATCCGTTTCAAACCTGGGGTCTGACAGTTCGCTTCTCAGGGCACTGATATCTTTATCAGTCAGTTTATCGGTTGAGAGTTCATATTCAACTATATCAGATGGCTGGACCCCAACAAATTTAGCACTCGGAGTTGCCATGAATTCCGAAAGATGAGCACTTTTGATTGCCCCATATGCAATTGATGCATAGATTCTGTATGACCATGGATCGCCATCCGTAAATACAGCAACAGGAATTCCCAGCTCATCATTCATCCTCTTGATAAGCCGTCTTGTAGAACGGGCAGGCTGACCCTTCAGATGAACAAGTATGGCATTGTATTTCTCATCAAACCCGTTCTCGATCAGTCTTGCGTACATACCACCAGTCTCTATAGCAATGATAACATCTGCATCATGATCCAGGAAATTGATGTTCTCCACATTAAACGGGATCTGATAACCACTCTCTCCTATATCTTCCTGGCAATGAATTACGCGGGTTCCCCTTTTTGTCTCCTCATGGATCTTTATAGGTCCAAACATTGTAGCACCGTCCTCTTCAGGACGCATGTGGAAATATTCCCTCTGAAGACCTGTGATGATCTCAAGATCCTCGATCAGACGATCACTTTCGGGCTGCTCTCTGAACTTTGCAACATCCCAGTTCTCAGAGATATAATACAATTCCCTGAGAGTTGAACCACGATTCTGGGACAGATGGTTCTTCATGAGAAAATCAACAGTATGAGTGGTTTTAAGCAATTGAAAAGCACCTTTTACAGTCTTGGCACTTCTCTCACTTTCCCGGTCTCCATAGACCCATACATCACTTCCCTCATCATATTCAATGTTCTTCTTGGTACGACTTGGCATCAGAATCTTTGGAATTGTACCATCCGTAAACTGCTGATATAATGAGTCAACCACCGCAAGAATATGCCTTTTTGCAATGGCATCATGCTCTGCCCTTTTCTTTGAAATTTCAGTATCCATGTTTATAACCCCCTGACTGTTTTAGCACCGGTTACCAGTTCCTGCTCCATACCTTCAACTATTATTTCAGGCATTTTCTGTATATCTTTGTCTTCCACGAATGTGAGTGAATAGGTAAGAACTTTAGTCTCCTGTGCAGCTATATTAATATTCCATATATAATCAAACTCATGACCCATGGTGACAACTCTGGGATCTGGGGTTGGATCCTGGATTTCATAAGCAAGCATCTCGTGTAATGTGAATTCATACGATTTTGATCCAAAATTTTGTATCCTTATTGCAACATCCACCTTACCGTTATCCTTATGCTGTAAATGCCTGTGAACAAGTACATTTCCCATGATTCTTGCCACCACCGGCTCAATATCTGGGACCTCACGATCAAGTGTATCAGCCAGTTTTTCGGCCATCCTGGGAAGCACCTTTGTAATTATGATCTCTTTCTGACGCCTCTTTTTAAGAGAACCCTGTTTTTTGAGAAAGCGATTGACCTTCCTGGCAACCTCTTTTAGAGCAAGTTCAACTTCACTCTGTATCTCAGGAATTTCTGCAATCGCATCCTTGGATTCTGAAGTAAATGGCACATTCGTAGATGCTACATGCACCAGCAGTACAACCGGACCTACAGGCAATCCCCCTCCTGGTTGACTGAGGCCATATTGCTTCCATTTTATTGATTCAATAGCCCGGGTAGTTACACAGGCACCCTGCTGATACAGCAATGGTACACGATTTGCAAAACGGGTGATCTCAATGCGGTCATCATTCTGCAGCTTGCCACCATACGCAATTCCCACCTCAATCACGAATGGATTCCCGGAATATACTGAAGGGGTGCGGGTTGTGGTAACAATAAGATCCACATCCAGTTCTTTTTGCAGTCCTTTATAGATCAGATCCTCACCAATGGGAGACAGGCAGTCTGTTGGAGGTGACATTATTTTGACAGTTTTGAATGCATCAAGAATCTTTTTTGCCTGGTCTCGGGATATATTATGAGGATCCTGATCAAAATCCAGACCAGATGCCTTACATAGCTCTTCTGCCGTCAGATGGCCGATTTTAGAGAATGAGTATCTAAGGAATGCTCCAAGCTTCTGTCTATCGGTATACCGGAGCATTTTCATAAGAGTGCCAAGTTCAATTCCATGGGGATGGGGAAGTATTTCTTT
>SKZM01000060.1 GCA_007127385.1 Methanosalsum sp. | reverse complement strand
TGTCTCATTGTTATCTTTGTACTTATTTTCCAGTTTAATTTGATCTAATCAAAAGATAATAGTCATTGAAGTATCATATCTTGAAAGGAGAGATATGGATAAAGTAAAGTCTAAACATGAAAACACTCATAACCTACAAGCCAAGCGGGATAGACAAAATATTCTGGAAACTTAAATTCTTACACATTCTTACATTACTTATTCATTAAGTAATCACGAAAGTCCACTGCATCCCTTGCCTGAGGGTTTATCTCAATTGCTTTATTGAAGTACTTCAATGAACTATCCCCATCGTTTAAATGGTAATATGAGGAACCAATATAGTAATAATTTTCATATGTATTTGAATTAAAATCATCATGTTTATTTGAGGTCAGCTCAATCGCTTTTTCCAGAGAACTGATTGCATCTTCATAACTTCCTGTACCGAATAAAGCAGTTCCATATACAGAATATGCATGATATTTTCTGGCATCAATATCTTCATAGCCAAGTTCAAGTCCTTTTTCATAATCCAATGCAGCTTCTGAGTACATACCCAGAGAATAATAAGCTGATCCCCTATAAGCCCAAACCTCTGGATGCCCTGTTGAATCAATGGAAATCGCTTCATTAAATTGAGTTATAGCATTCTGATATTCACCATTTTGAAAATACATGTTTCCCTGTTCGAAATAATACCAGAATTCATCATCCGAATCTTCTCCATTCACGGATTCAGAATTGTCGGATCCAATACAGCCACCAAAAAACACAATTGATAGAATTAGAAATATACATAGAAATATTTTAAATTTCATCCTTTCAACAATCTCCATTTTTTAAAATCTAAAAAATATAAAACTGTTGTATATATATACGTGTCGTTTAGTTCTAGGGTCTTTCATTTAGTAAAGAGCAGCCTGACAACCATAAGTAAAACAGTTACATAACAAATAACAATGGCATGCTCAATTAAATGTCAGATAAAATGAAAATAGAAAGGATAAGTGAGTATCCTTTCCCAGGAAGTAGAACACTTCAAAAGTGATCAGCAATAAATCATATATCCAGTCACATTAACCAGAGATATCTTTAAAGGTTCATACATTAAGTTTATCTGCAAATTCTGATATTACAGGCAATCGGATCAAGTTGCTGGTATAAGCCATATACATGAGATAGATCCACAATACTAAGCTAACGAGTCCTATTAAAATAGATATTAGTCCACCTATAACTGGAATCATTGAAAGTATTATATTCAATATAAAAAGGCCGCCAAATAAAACGGTTGATTGTGCTGCATTAAATCTTACAGATTCATTTTCCTTCTCTATCAAAAGAAAAATTATGCCAGTTATAAATCCAAAAAGATATGTCAGAACACCAGCTATATTTTCACTAAGTCCAGTACTTGTTTCACTCATTTTAACCCATCCTTTTTTTCAATGTATTGTGATTTCAATCTAAGATATTTAATATCCACAAAATTCTACATTTGTGTTTTCATTGATTTTCGCTAATATTGCAAATCCTTTTTAAAAGTGCTCTTTTGTATACTCCAGAATGCTAAAACTTTTCACATAAACATTCTGTGAAGAATCTTAGTTTCTAATCTAAGATCTGTACTTATTTCTATATATATGTGTCTGCCAGAATAATTAAATCATCGTATTCCTACTTCTGTAAGGCTCTTTTTTGTATTCTCAAGCAGGATCTGTATTAATGATATAAAATATGGAGACCGTATTTTCACCTGCAGGTTATTGCTGCAAAAAATTAAATTTTGTCTATCTTTACCTGATTTAAGTCAATGTTCTAAAATTTGAAATTATGTTAGAATTCACAGTAGATTATTTTTAGTCGAGTTTAATAATGAGTATCCATTCTTTTTTACTGAAACGGCACTAAAGTTTCGTACCTGATAAGTTTTAGCCACAATCCTATAATAATTTTAATAGCTGGTACAAAAACACAAATGAAGATAATTGTAGAAAATGATATTAAGTAGTTACAGTGATAATTGATGAATAATTAGATATTTTAACCTTTAAAGCAGGACTAATTTCAAAAGAGGAATATGGATAATGAAAGTAACTATTTTTAATGGGAGTCCCAGGGGAAGAAAAAGTAATAGTAACGTTATAGCTGAATCTCTGCTGGAAGGAGCAGAGCTTGCAGGAGCTCAGACGCAACAGGTATTCCTGATAGAGAAAGATATAAAACAATGTCTTGGTTGTTTCAGTTGCTGGGAAAAAACCCCAGGGTCCTGTATCCTGAATGATGATATGAAAGAATTGATCAATCTATATCTGGAATCGGATTATGTCGGAATGGCAACACCCGTCTATAATATGTATATGACCGGTTTACTAAAGAACTTCACTGACAGATTTTTACCGCTGGTAACGCCACACCTTCAGAGAAAAGAAGATGGCAGTTTCTATCACGAAGGCAGAGTAAAGCATTTTCCCCGCCAGTTTTTTATTGCAAATTCCGGATTTCCTGGCGAGCATAATTTTGATGTACTCAAAAAATTCTTTGAAAATCAAAATCTTGTACTTGAAATTTATCGTGATTGCGGGGAAGCACTACAGGCTACAATCGAAGATCCTTCACTTATTGAAAAGATCGATGAATACCGCGAGCACTTAAAAAAAGCTGGTTCAGAGATTGTACAAAATGGTCAGGTCTGTGGTGAGACTAAAGATCAGATTCACTCAAAACTGATCAGTGATGAGGAGTATATGAGCGAAGCTAACCGACAATGGGATGAAATGCTTGAAGAAACTGACTGTGAATAATACATTTAAAGGAATAACTATAAAAAAACGTTAGCACTTTAAAAGGGACAAGCTGAAATCCAATTCCAGCTTGTCACCGAATTCAACCCAGACCCAATCCGCTCATTTCTACTTCTACTTCTACATTTTTCTCTTTAAACATATAACTATAGACTGGGTTACATATAAAACTTTTGTTAACACTGATAACTGATGATGTACTGATTTACTCATTACAAGATTCTTGATTCGAGAATGTATGATCTCAATAAAATAACGTACTATTGATAATTCCATTTAGCTGTACGATTAATTTTGATGTTAACATAGTTGAATTATGAATATTGCTTTTGGCATGTCAATCAATAATTTTAAATCGACTACGTATCATAATTTATAAGTGAAAATGAATTATAGCATCAATGATCGTATACAATTTCAGGGGGGAGTGGCCAGATGAAGAAAATAAAATCTATAAATCCTGCAACCGGAGAACTAAATGAAGAGTTTGATCATTATTCCAGCCAGACTGTTAACGAGAAAATGAAGATTTCAAGAAAAGCCTCCAATGACTGGAAAAATGAATCTATTGATCAAAGATGTTCCTCAATTGAAGAGATAGCTAAGGTTTTGAGAAGTAATAAAAAAGAACTTGCTGAGGTCATTACAAAAGAAATGGGGAAACCAATAAAAGAATCAATTGCTGAAATTGAAAAATGTGCATGGACATGCGATTATTTTTCAAAGAATACCAAGAATTTCCTTGAGCCAGAATTTGTGGAATCAGATGCAGAAAGTTCCTGTTCTGTCTTTGAACCTGCAGGTATTGTCCTGAGCATAATGCCATGGAACTTCCCCTTCTGGCAGGCATTGAGATTTGGAATCCCTGCACTTGCAGGAGGAAATACAGTATTGCTAAAACATGCAAGCAGTGTACCTATGTGCGCCCTGGAGATAGAGAACGTTTTCACAGAAGCAGGTCTTCCGGAGGGTATCTATCAGACAATCCTTGTAGATGGACCAACAGCTTCGTCATTGATCGCAAGAGATGAGATCAATGCTGTTTCATTCACAGGAAGCAGACCGGCTGGAGAAAAGGTTGCACAGGCTGCAGGGGGCAGCATAAAAAAGTTCATTCTTGAACTTGGTGGCAGTGATCCCTTTATTGTACTGGATGATGCGGATATCCCGAAAGCAGCAAAAGCAGCTGTTACTGGTCGATTCCAGAACTGCGGTCAGAGCTGTATCGCAGCCAAGCGCCTGTTGATCAATGAAAATGTTGTGGATGACTTTACAGAGCTCTTCCTGAAAAATATTGATGATATGAAAATGGGAGATCCAATGGATTCAGATACCAATATGGGGCCAATGGCAAGTGAAAAGCAGAGGAAGATCCTGGATAAACAGGTAACTGAAAGCCTTAGAAAGGGAGCAAATGTTCTGCTTGAGGGAGGTATAACAGAAGAGGATGGATTCTTTTACCTTCCTACAGTACTCAATGAAATCAACAGAGAAGCTCCTGTTGTTACTGAAGAAACATTCGGGCCTGTGGCTCCGATTATAACCTTCAAAAATGATGATGAAGCTATAAAAATAGCCAACGGTACGGAATTTGGACTGGGAGCCAGTATTTGGAGCAGGGATAAGGACAGAGGTACACGTATGGCAAAAAAGGTAGAAGCCGGGGTTATTGCTATAAACAGCATAGTGTCATCTGATCCAAGGCTTCCCTTTGGAGGCATGAAAAAGAGCGGCGTTGGTAGGGAACTGTCTCGTATTGGAATGCTGGAGTTTATGGAAGTTAAATCCATGAAAATATATTGAAGAATAAAAATAAATGATCTGTATAATAAATTTAAGGGATTGTATTGGACTCAAATATGATCCAATATATCATTTTCAGTATTGATAGATATCTTAACCGCACTACATTTAGCTATCGATGTCACCAGATTGGTCCTGAGATCTTAACTTTTTAGCGATATTTCGACCCATCTCTTTTGCAGCTTCTACAGCTTGAGGCTGTTCTTCAAAATCGTTGATTCCCACGGATTCAACTGTAGCCTCCGGCCCAAATATCATGGAAAGGCCACTCGTCTCACACTCATTACCATAACCGCATCTTACACATGGAACATTGCCCTGGACTTTCACTCCTCCAGCAGGTTCCATTCCTTCTTCCATCATATAATAATATATAGAGTTCAAACCACAATCTCCTGCAGGTGGGAGCATCTCTGATCCCTCAGGTATCGCATGTGTAACTATGGCTCCTCCGGGTTTACCGCGCATGAAACCATACTTGTGGCGAAGTGGATAGAGCCTTTCAATGAAAGCCTTGGTCCGCGAGTCCAGTGAAGAGTATGGAGTATAGCCTGCAATGATTAAAGCATCTGCATTCTTTGCCTTTTCAGCCAGTTTTATTCCATCATCTTTGATCACACAGACATTCGTATCCACACACCTCAAGCATGCAAGGCATGGAGCAATCTTATAATCTCTCAGATTGATCATCTCATAATCCAGACCTGTTGCCTCTAGAGCCGTTTTTAGAGCACGATCTGTATTGCTGTTCTTTATAGGGGATCCTGAAACTCCCATAACTTTTTTTGAAGACACATTTACCACCATTAATGAGATGAAAATATAGCGACATATAGTTAGTGATTATAACATAATATAAAAATTTGAATGAAAATTAAAATTAAGAAGGTAGTTCCTGGAATTGTTTCTTAAAAAATTGGCAATTACAAAATAGGAACTTATATATATTATTTAGTCAGATTTTTAGATACTATTCTTTATTCAATATTAATTTTAAGGAGAGACAAAATGATATTTAGTGCAATAATATATCTCATTGTTCTGTTTGCTGTAATAGTAGGTATGTTTTTATATACCGGGGAACTCTCTACAGCTCTTGGAGTAGCCGCAATATTTGTTATTGTATGGATTGCCGGGGTTTATTATCAACGCAAGATCAAAAATGAAGAGTGGATAGGC
>SKZM01000056.1 GCA_007127385.1 Methanosalsum sp. | reverse complement strand
CTTGACAATTGATGGTGCAAATGTAACTGGTAATATTGGAAATTCTAATATGAATTTGTCTCCAAGGACACATGTTGAGGTTGTGCTGACTCCAGAAGCTGGTGCTCTCACACAGGCAACCTTTGTTACTCCGTCTACATACGGTGTGAACAATATAGTCAAACTGTATCCGTAAAGTTTTAACTTTTTGTTTCCATTTTTTTGGAAACAACATCTTTTATTTATTTGATTGATTTTGATCTTTTAATTGAAAATCTGTCTACAAACAGGATTTATTCTGCATCAATGTCAAAATATTTTTCATAAAGTTTATATTCTATCTTAACCAGTTTAATTTATAACATCAACAATTGAGGATGAATGGCTTGAAACAGAGGAGCAGCTGCGCTTTTAAAAACGATACTGGTGCTCAGATCGGCATCGGGACTCTTATTATATTCATTGCAATGATACTTATTGCATCTGTAGCTGCGGCTGTAATGATCCAGACTGCAGGTGTTCTTAAAGAGCAGGCTGCGCAGACCGGAACACATGCATCCCATGAGGTATCTTCCAATGTTATGATCCGAAACATCGAAGGACACAGGGCTAACAGTACATCAGAAGGTATTTCGAGTACTGTTGATCTTCTAAAGATCAATGTTGGACTTCATGTTGGTACCAGGGAACTGGATGTAGGACAGACCATTATTACAGTTTCCGATGGTTCAAATACGAATACTCTTGTTTATGCAGGTAATGATGCTATCTATGGTACGGCAATGGCCAATTTTGGTGCAAGCGCCAGTTCGAATCTGGAACACCTTATAAATTCAACAACAGAAATACATGGTGTCAATGAGAACAATTCAAAAATATTTTTTACTGCTAATAAATTCAGGGATGAAGACGGCTCATTTACTCAGAATAATCCCCTGATGAACAAAGGAGATCTGATCTCCTTCTATGTTTCAACAGTATCAGATGAAGCATCCAGCTACAATAGTCTCTATGGCTATGAGACCGAGCTTAAAAGCTCGGGACTTGAAATTGAACCAAGGACCCGAATGCAGGTTGTCATATCATCAGAATATGGACCTGATGTATTCCTGAATTTTTACACGCCTTCTTCATATGGTGTCAATAGAATCGTAGGACTGTATCCATAACTTTAATAAATGAATACTTTATATATCCAATGAAGCATGTATCCAAAAAAACGTATATTTCTGATAATAATTTTGATCATGTTCCTTGCATCCGGCTTACTTACAGGTGCTACAGATAATGAAATAGCTGAGGAAATGGATATTTCAGCAGATGTCCATTCCAGTGCATCATATTCCAATTATATTGATATAGAAAACGATCAGATCTTATTTGATATTAAGGAAGAATATACCGGAGAATATGCTGACAATCTGAGACGATCAATAGACCTGGATGGTAATGGATACATCAATGAAACTGAGATCGATACTTTTATAGATAACTATCTTGAAATCAGGACCGATGATTT
Source organism: Methanosalsum sp. (assembly GCA_007127385.1). GTDB lineage: Archaea > Halobacteriota > Methanosarcinia > Methanosarcinales > Methanosarcinaceae > Methanosalsum. The sequence continues at coordinate 4,324 of SKZM01000056.1, read as the reverse complement.
CAGGGAATACATTATAATCAATGATGGAAATACTGAGCTCAGCCTGGTCTCTGTGACCATGGAGCTGGATGGTGCAGAGGGCAATACCAGTGACAATGGTAATGTATCTGTCATGACAACGATAAACTATGAACTTACTTCTTCCTTATCTGCCGGTGAGCACAGGATATGGATACTGGGACATCCCCTTATTAGAGAAAAGGAAATTATTCTTCCAAAAAACACTGAAATTATAAGTTATCAGGGGCTGGATGAATCTCAGGTGATTACTGATGGGGAAAGGGATGTTCTTAAAGGTAAGAGCGGAATAAGCTCCTTTTCAATAAATGACCAGGCTTCATTTGAATATGCTACCCGTATCACTATTCATAAAAAAGCCTTTTATGAACATCCATATTTCCTTCCCTTTCTGGGCTTGATCCAGCTTATGCTCATAATTCTTGCAGCCTATTCGATCAAAAGGGAAAAAAAGAAAGATAACTGAAACTCAGTATTCGCAGGTGCCTGAATGAAAATCAAAAACTTCATTATTATTGTTTCAATCATTTTATTTTCACTCATGTCGGTGGGATGTATTGGTTCTGATTCCAGTCCCGATGGTGAAGTGGAACAGAAGGTCAGGGACTTTCTAAATGCTGCTAATGAAGGCGAGTTTCAGGAAGCCTTTATGATGGCAGGTGGTCGTGACTTTTCTCCGGAGGCAAGTATTGGGACTACCCGACTTCTCGCACCGGCAAGCATTGAAGTTGAAATGAGAAACAATGGATTTGTCAGAGGGGGAATAGATAATGTTGAGATCATAGAGATCGAAGTAGAAGAGACTATGGCAGTGGTTACTGCTGAATGTACTCTTCTCCAGTTTAATGCAGTAGGCAGACAAACCGGGGAAATTGAAAAGGAAATATACTTCAAGCTTCAAAGATATGGCTCCGGATGGATCATAACACGGGTATCCTTTGATGGTCCGATGTTCATAACCCAGGAAGAAATTGATGCTGTCATAATTGAAAGGACACCCATTGATACGATTGCAGAAAATGCAGGTGTGATATTTGGGCTTTCAGTAATGATGTTTGGTGCAGGAATATATCTGAACCGAAAAGAGAAAGGGTCCAGATCAAAAAAACCTGCTTTTAATGCCACCAATGCAACTCCTGTCCAAAAGGAAGCTGTTAAAAAATTCATCCGGATCATGCCTTCAAAGAACAATACTGTCGGGAAGGAATCATCTATTGATGTCTGGATCAAGAACTTTTCAAATCAACCTTATTCAAATGTAATGATCGCAGCAAAGATCTCACCTACAATTGCTATTATGAATCCGGTTCTAAGCTTTGGAACAATTCAGCCAGGTGAAACTGTAAAAAGGACCTGGAAGATAAAACCCAAAGTTTCTGGCTGGAACTCTATTGAGGAGACCCGGGTCGTGTTTGAGTATACAGGTTCAAAATATATATCTGTCATTGATGATCCGGTTTGGGTTCAGACCAGTTGATATTTGCAGGGATGTCAGATTATACGGATGAGGATCGTATGGGTCAGATAAATAAAAAGAATGATATTTTAAAAAAGATCAATGATCTGGCTATATCCCAATTTGATGAGATTGAATATGAATCTGCCAGTATTAAATTGGATAATCCGGTAGATGAAGTAACAGCTAAGGATATCCCTAGAAAGAAAACCTCTCTATGCAGTAGTAAAATGGGCAGGAAGGAAAAAATTTCGATTGAGGATATTTTCAGTAATGGAACAGAGGATGAAAATACAGGGATGGATCCAGAGAATAATTCCTGCCTTCTGAAAAATCCACAGGAAAAAAAGTCAAGTTCAGATATTTCTTTTCCTGTTAAAGAAACTGAAATTTCTGGTACCCCTGAAAAAACTAAACAAGAAAAGATCATAAACTCAGATTATTTAAACAAATCGGATACGCAAAAAATAGCTCTGATATATAACACAGATCATGAAGCCCATTCATCCGTCTGTCTTGGAATGGAGAGTCCTGAAAGACCTCAACGACTGACTGATGCTTACTGGTATCTAAAAAAAAACCGGATATTTGAAGATGATAAATTCGAACTTTTTACCCGGTTTGAGATGGCACGTGAAAGAGACATTTTACGCGTTCATACGTCTTCATACGTTGACTTTATCCGCTCGTATGCATCAAAGGGCGGTGGATTTCTGGGAGACAGCACATATATCACTCCACAGTCGTATGAAATCGCACTAATGGCTGCCGGTGGTGCTATTAAGGCAGCTGAACTTGTAATTGATGAGAATTATCTGTGTTCGTTTGCACTTATACGTCCTCCAGGTCATCACGCGGGTTCTGATAAATATAGTGGATTCTGTATGTTCAACAATGCTGCAGTTCTTGCAAGATATCTCCAGCAGGTCAAAGGGTTAAAGAAAATCCTGATTCTTGACTGGGATGCACATGCAGGAAACGGAACAATGGATATCTTCTACAGTGATCCAACGGTTATGACCGTATCTATCCACCGGGATCCTGCTGATTATTATCCCCGAACAGGATTTATTGATCAGACCGGTGAAGGTGCAGGAAAAGGCTTTACTGCAAATATTGAAATGCCTCAGGGATCAGGTGATGAAGAATATATAATGGCTTTTAAAGAGGTGATCATACCACTTATCAACAGATTCTCCCCGGATTTTGTTATATGCTGCTGTGGCTTTGATGGCTATTACCAGGAAAAGAACAATAAACTGAAGCTTACAGCAGAAGGCTATTATCAGATAGGAAAGATTCTCAGGGATAGCCTGAGTGTTGATTTTACTCTACTTCTGGAAGGCGGATATCATAGATTCAATGGACAGCTTTGTCATAGTATTCTTTCATCTTTACTTGGCAGAAAAAATCCAATAAATGAAAGTGATATATTTTCCCAGTATGAGCTGGGTATTCAGAAGAAAATATATCAAAAAGCACAGAAAAACATAGCAGATGTGAAAGAACTATTCTCAATAAAATAGTTCCAAAATAATATGATAAAGTTACCGATGTTGTCAGTATCAGAGATCAGTATGTATCTGAATTGACGAAAATAAAATAGATGGTAAAGTACTATGAAAGAACTTGCAAGATCTGAAAACGGAATAATATTCTACAGGCTGGAGAATCCTGCAGATATAGATAAGTTCAGAATAGGCGAATACGTATATTTTAAAAAACATCTCGGGATGTCAGATTATGTTGCCAATTTCAAGAGCTGGCTGAGGAGAAAGAATATTCTGTTAATAGTTGCTGTTTTTAAGGGCACGATCATTGGCTGGGTAATGAACGAAAGATGGAACGACTGCTCAAAAGATGTTGGCCCTGTATCGGTTCTGCGTGGTATTGAAGTACATCCCAATATAAAGCGAAAAGGAATCGGTAAGGTACTTTTCCTTTTATCTTCGATGATACTTGTTGGGTACATAATCACAAAACCGGTTAATGAGAGTGCAAAACGCTTTTTCAGCTCCCTCAGGTTCAGTTCAACGCAGGATGATAGTCCCATTGAACTAAGTAATCATCCAGGGTATATGGCTCTTCATGTTGGCAAGGAGAATTCAATAAGACCAGTTGATGGAATAACCGTATTTACAAAAAATATTTCTCAGTGTACCAATGAGCTTTTTATGGATGAAATAGCTGAAATAAAAAAGAGGGAAGCTATCCGCAAAAGAAATATATCTTCTACAAATAACAATGCTTTCGAAGGAGAAAACTTAAGATATGGATATGCTTGCAGTGAAAAAAGTTCAGGAGCAGAAGAGGTTAAGAAAACCGTAATTTCTGGCCGGAATACCGGGGGGAAATATCTTGGGGTGCAGAAGATGAAATCTCCCTGTCAGTGCGGAACACTGTATGCAAAAAAATATCTGATAAAAGGTGGGAGGAAAGGTATCTCTATTATATGTTCTAACTGTAAAAAGGAGCGCTATTTTCTTCCGCAAAAAAATCAATGATTAAATGATTTTATGTAATATCTTTCATTGCTACTATTTTATGTATGATATCATTTTTTGAGATCATACCCGCAAGTTTTTGTTCCTTATCAATAACATAAACTCCGTATGTATGATGTTCCAGCATCAGTTTGATAAGCTCCGGCAAATTTGTATCAAGGGGTATTGTCATTGGATGAGGTATCATTATGCTGGCGGCATCCTCTCCCATTGATCTTATCAAATTCAGGTGAGTGTGATCTGATTTTGGGATCAGGTCAAAAGCAAGGATTTCAAGTATCAGGTCCTGATCTATTGTTCCAACAAGTTCCCTGTTCTCATTGATCACAGGATAGGAGTGATAGTT
>SKZM01000007.1 GCA_007127385.1 Methanosalsum sp. | reverse complement strand
TGATTGTGGGGAAGGTACCCAAAGGCAGATGATGAAAGCAAGAACCGGAATGATGTCCCTATCATCGGTCTTCATTACACATTTTCATGCAGATCACATACTTGGTCTTCCTGGACTAATTCAGACAATGTCCTTTCAGGGAAGGACCATGCCTCTTGTGATCTATGGTCCGGCAAAGGTGAAAGAATTTGCTCATATTTTGTCAAATATTGGATACTATAATCTAAAATTCGAAATAAGAACTGTTGAAGTACAGCCAGGCGATATGATAAAAAGGGATGGCTATTCTGTAAAAGTCTTAGAAACAGAACATAGTGTACCCAGTGTAGGATATGCACTGGTTGAGGACAGCAGGCCTGGAAAATTTAACCGGGACCGGGCAATTGAACTGGGTGTTCCTGTAGGTCCTCTTTTTTCTAAACTTCAGAATGGTATTCCTGTTGAAGTTGAAGGAAAGGTCATATCCCCCGATGAAGTAATAGGTCCTTCCAGGCCCGGAAGGACAATTGTGTACAGTGGGGACACCCGTCCCTCAGACGATGTTTGCAGGATAAGCAAAAGGGCAGACCTGCTGATACATGAAGCAACCCTTGCTGATGAAAAACTTGACTGGGCGATAGAATCAATGCATACTACTGCAGGTGAGGCAGCTAAGCTAGCAGCAGAGGCAGAAGTAAAAAATTTGATATTGACACATATAAGCTCCAGGTATACTGAAGATCCATCTGTGATATACAAGGATGCAAAAAAACATTTTAAAAATGTTACTGTTGCTGAGGATCTGATGGAAATTGAAGTTCCTTACAGCGAATAGATATAAAGTCTGTAAATTAATTATAAATCAAGATATCAGATAAATGTCCAATCCAGTCTGTTATTGTTCTGATCGTAAAGGGATACTTCCATTGTACGATCCCCAAATTCAAAGTTTACTGGCTTTGCTCCGATGTAGAGTGTATCACCTGGATTCACATCATTGCAGTCAGGTTTGAGTCGCCCGAAATATACTCGTCCCTTTGACTCAAGATGTTCGACAACAACACCTACCCAGTTCTTATTATCTATAACATTAATCACTTTACATTCAAATCTGTCAGAATCACTTATTTCACTCATTATAATCACCAGTAAGTTTTTCGGTGCCGCTTAGTATGATCGTTTATGTATATATAAGATTGAGAGAACCTGATTTATTATCCTTTACAATTGTGGATATTGCCTTTTCGAAATACTCCTGAGTTACATATTCCTGATCGTCCATAATTGCCATATGAAGAGCCGATTTGAGCAATTTTTCAACAATATCCCTGCCGGAAAACCCAGCGGTTGCCATTGCTATTCTGCTAAGGTCGATGCCACTGACCGGAAGCGGGAAAGTGTTGATATTCTTTTTGATGATTTCCAGTCTCTCCTTTTCATCAGGTAGTACAAATTCAATTTCTTCCTCAAATCGGCTTCTTATGGCTGTATCCAATGTATCTGTACGATTTGTGGCCCCTATTGTGCATACACCGCTACGCTCTATTATACCGTCCATCTCAGTCAGGAGGGAGTTAACGATCTCGGCTACATCGCCTCTTAATTCCTGATACCTTCTGTCAAGGGCAATTGCATCAAGTTCATCTATGAAGATTATACAGGGGGCCATTTCTTCTGCATGTTCATATAATTGATGTATCTGGCGTGCACCTTCTCCTACATATTCTCCTATAAGCTGGGTAGCTTTAACTGGAAGTATGGGTACGCCTGCCTTATTTGCAAGTGCCTTTGCAAACATTGTTTTTCCAGTACCGGATGGCCCAAAGAATAGTACATTCCGGGGTGCCCATTTTCCAAAGAACTCAGGTTGTTCCAGATATTTTTCGATCAGCTTGCATTTTTGTCTGGCAACATTCTGGCCAACTACACTTTCAAATGTGATGCTGCTCTTAAATTCAAAAGGTTCCTGAATGCATTCGTTCTCAGTTACAATTATCGTGGTCTCCAGGCCTATTATTGATTCAGGCGGGTCAACATCTACTATTCTGTAGGCGAAATCCGGATACATCCTGCGGTCAAAGAGAAAATCATCCTTACATGCTATGTATCCATTCCACTGCTCACGGGCATAACATTCAAAAACTTCCGGATTCTCTATTTCAGGATACTCTTCCAGCACACTGGTAAGTGGATATCCTGCAGGTTCTATTATAAGAATATCTGCAGTAGATTCCCTGTAATCCTTACATTGTTCTCTGTTTTTTTTCTTGTTTATTTTCTGGACTGATCGCAACGTATAATCATCCCGGTTTTATATATTTAAAATATTAATCAATATCTTAATACTGCACAGTATAGTATTCAATCTTCATAAGACTGACCCATGGAATAATCTGCAATCATTTCCTGTTAATGAATAAAAAAATATCTAAAAATCATAGATTAAATGGGTATTGTTCCCATTTAATCTTCCAGCTTGAAATCACCGTGTTTTTCGATATGTGAAGCCAGCCCACCGTCATTGAGTATTCTGATCATCACGTCAGGCAGCGGATTGAATGTGATCTCAATTCCCTTTGTGATGTCTTTTATAATACCGGCTGAAAGATCAACTTCAAGTTCGTCGCCTTCATCTACTTTATCGGTGTCACATATGAGTACAGGCAGTCCTACATTGATGGCATTTCTGTAAAAGATTCTTGCAAAGGATTTTGCCAGAACTGCGTTGACTCCTGCAAGCTTGATTATAGTTGGAGCATGTTCTCGACTTGATCCAAGACCAAAATTTCTGCCTGCAACTACAAAATCTCCTGGATTGACATTGGACGGGAACTCCGGGTCTGCATCTTCCAGTACATGCTTTGCAAGTTCGGGAAGGTTTGTCCTGAGATGGAAATATCGACCGGGTGCTATCAGATCGGTACTGATATCGTCTCCGAACTTCCATGCTTTACCATTGATTGGCTCTTTCATTTACAGCACCTCCCTTGGGTCTATGATCTCACCTGCGACTGCAGCAGCTGCAGCTGTTGCCGGGGATGACAGGTAAATGTAGCTGTCAGGGTTACCCATTCGGCCTTTGAAGTTTCTGTTCTGGGTGGCAATACAAACCTCATCATTAGCCAGAATTCCCTGATGAACTCCTACACATGGTCCGCATCCTGGAGCCATTACCGCAGCTCCGGCTTCAACAAGTGTCTGGATGTATCCTTTTTCCATGGCCTGTATGTATACCTGCTTGGAAGCTGGAGTTACTATAAGTCTTGTGTCAGGATGTCTCTGTTTTCCCTTCAGGACACTTGCAGCGATTTCAAGATCGTCCAGTCTTCCGTTTGTGCATGTTCCAATAAATACCTGATCAACCTTAGTTCCTGCCAGATCTTTTATGCTTTTTACATTATCAACTGTATGCGGAGCTGAAATTACAGGCTCAATAGCAGATGCATCTATATCTATTATCCTTTCATACACTGCATCCTCATCGGCTATTATGGGGCGGAATTCATCTTCTCTTCCCATTTCTTTCAGATAGCGTCTTGTTACTTCATCAGATTCGACCAGGCCGGTTTTTGCGCCTGCTTCCACTGCCATGTTCGTGAGTGTGAATCTTTCTGACATTGTCATGTTCTGGATGGTTTCTCCTGAAAACTCAAGGGCTTTGTATGTGGCCCCGTCTGCACCGATCATTCCGATGATGTGCAGTATCAGGTCTTTTGCATATACTCCTTTTTGGAATTTACCGGTAACGTTTATCTTAAAGGTCTCAGGAACTCTGAGCCAGGTTTTACCAAGGGCTATTCCTATGGCAACATCAGTTGATCCCATTCCAGTTGAAAATGCACCCAGGGCTCCCGAGGTACATGTATGTGAGTCTGCACCTATGAGTATATCTCCCGGCTTTACGTATGATTCAACAAGTCTCTGATGACACACACCTTCACCAACTTCTGAGAGTATTACTCCTGTATCCTTTGCAAATTGCCTCAGAATATTGTGTGCATTTGAGAGATCTCTGTTAGGGCTGGGTGCTGCATGATCTATAAATAGGATTGTACGGTTCGGATTCTTTGCTTCCACCAGGTTTATTTTCCGCAGTTGCTGAACGGCCAGTGGACCTGTACCGTCCTGAACCGCGGTCACATCAACTCCAGCAACAACAATATCTCCTGCTGAGACTTCTTTTCCAGCATGTTCTCCAATTATTTTTTCAGAAATAGTTTTTCCCATATGTTCACCTGAATACATTGATATATTTAGCTTATATGCTTAGATAATTTTTATGTCGATAATCTCTTTTGGTATATATGACATTAACGGAAAAAGGTATATTATCTAATCTTTATTTGTTGTTTAATGTATTGATTCTGGAATATCATTGGCTGTCGATTGGTTCTCCATATTGTGTGTAGATCGATATTCCATAAGGGAATAATATAATCTTATATGCAATATTGTTCATTGGAATATCTGTCATAACTTGCATAATTTGACCCATTCAATAAATTTAAATCAGATATATATAATCAACTGTAGACCCTATTAAATATTTGAGCGTTATTATATAAGAGGTAATTAAAAATGGAACTTGATGAAGTTGTAATAACAAGAGCTATTGTGGATGAGTTTTTGAATGTGTTCCTGGATTATACAGATGTAGATGTAGCTCTTGCAGGAGGCGGCCCTGCAAATCTGGTAGCAGCCAAATATCTTGCAGAAGCAGGCTACAAAACTGTGCTGTTTGAGAAGAAACTTTCAATCGGCGGTGGAATGTGGGGGGGAGGTATGATGTTCCCTCGTATTGTTGTTCAGGAAGAGGCCCGCAGAATCCTGGATGATTTTGATATTACCTACAAGGAATATGAGGATGGATATTATGTGGCCAATTCCATTGAATCTGTATCTAAACTGGCAGCTGGTGCCACATCAGCCGGTGCTGAGATATTCAACCTGGTAAGCGTTGAGGATGTCATGATCCGGGAAAACGATCGTGTTAGCGGACTTGTTATTAACTGGACTGCTGTTGGAATTGGTAAACTGCATGTTGATCCTCTGACAATTCGCTCCAAAGTCGTGATCGATGGAACAGGTCATGATGCCAATGTTTGTAATATTGTACAGCGAAAAGTTCCAGGTGCACAGCTTGGTGAACTTGGGGTTGTTGGAGAAAAACCTATGTGGGCGGATCTTGGTGAGAAATTGCTGATGGAGACTACCAGGGAAATATATCCCGGTCTTATTGTTGCAGGAATGGCCGCAAATGCAGCGGCAGGTGCTCCCAGAATGGGACCTGTGTTTGGAGGTATGCTCCTGTCCGGAGAAAAGGCAGCTGAACTTGCCATATCAAAGCTTGAATAAAAAAAAAGCTCTTTTTATCAGAGCTTCCCTTTTTCATTTTGCTGATCTGCTCATCAGTTTAATTGTATGCTGGCCATTGGCAGAGAGTATTTTCTAGAGCCAGTCGTGAATGTAAACCTGCAAATATATCAAATCAGAAGGGCTCATATTGATGCGAGTTTACCGGAATCTGTTATTGAAAAACCGTTGTCTTCGTAGATATATCCCATTGTCTTTAGTTCACGCACATGGTTGTATGTCATTCCTTTTGAGATTCCCAATTCTTCGGCTATCAATGTTACTGAATTCACACCATTTTGAATAAGTTCAAGGATTTGTTTTTTTGTTGATGATATATTGAAACTGAGTATGGGGAAATCGATGAGGAGATGATCTTCTTCTGTCACGTAAACGATTCTTTTGACCATCTCACTCCTTGCATAAGCTCCAAAGAGTGCCCCAAAAGCCTGTGGCTTTCTTCCTCCTGATACGTTGATTGTGATTTTCCTATTCATAGAATGTTCTTTTTCGATCAAAGCTGAAACATCCTGTGCTACCGTGATG
>SKZM01000010.1 GCA_007127385.1 Methanosalsum sp. | reverse complement strand
TAATATTTAGAAACTATTTAAGTTGTCTGAACATTGAAAATTAATTATTTGATACGATCATCCATATAGAGCAGGTTATTGTTAAACTTTATTCTAAAAAAGAAAGATAGAGAACAGGCTCTGCTCAGATACCTGTAAAATACATGTGGCGACCTGAAGAAAACAATGCTGGTGGGTTTCAGGTGTGCTGAATGGTCTGAGATTACGGGCTGAAAATTCTCAGAAAACGTCCTTTACCTTATCGAAAATATTGCGGGCTCCTTTATGGGAATGACCCTTTCCTTTAGCTTCCTTCTGTTCAGGAGTTTTACTCTCTTCGAATTGTCTCAGCAATTCCTTCTGATCCTCGGTAAGGTCTGCAGGTGTGCGTACTATTACCCGCACATGCTGGTCACCTTCGCCGCGCCCCTGCAAGCGGGGCATACCCTTGCCCTTGAGCCTGAACAGCGAATGTGTCTGGGTTCCTTCAGGTATGTTCATCTTGACCTTTCCGTGCAGTGTCGGGACCATTATCGACGCTCCAAGGGCTGCCTGGGTAAATGATATAGGGGCCTCGTATACAATATCATCACCAACTCTCTCAAAGATATCATGGGGCTCAACATGAATGAACACATAGAGGTCGCCGGGTGGTGCTCCAGGATCACCGGGCTCCCCTTCGCCCCTTACCATCAGTCTCATACCGGCATCTGCTCCTTTTGGAACCTTTACCGATATCTTGCGTACACGTTTAACCTTTCCACTGCCTCTGCACTCACTGCAGGGAGTATCAATTATACGTCCTTCTCCACCGCATTCCCTGCACGGGGTGGTTGTCATAAACCTGCCAAAGGGAGTATTCCGGGCATGGGTAACCTGGCCCCGGCCCTGACATACAGAACATGTCTTTGGCTGGGTTCCGGGTTTTGCACCGCTTCCACCACAGGTCTCACAGTTTTCCATTCTGGGAACACTGATGTTCTTACTGATCCCGGTGGCTGCTTCCTCAAGGGTTATTGAAAGGTCATACCTGAGATCCGAGCCTCTGGCCGGACCGCGTCTTCTTCTGGAATGTCCTCCTCCAAAGAACATATCGAAGATATCACCGAGTCCACCCATCTCACCGAAAATATCTCCAAAGTCAGCGTTCCTGAAGATATCCTCTTCACTGTAACGCCCATCAATTCCGGCATGTCCGAATCTGTCATACTGAGCCTTCTTCTCAGGATCTGACAGCACTGCATAGGCCTCAGAGATCTCCTTGAACTTATCCTCTGCATCAGCTTCCTTGTTCCTGTCAGGATGATACTGCATTGCAAGTTTCCTGTAGGCTTTCTTGATCTCTTCTGCTGATGCGTCCTTTGATACTCCAAGTATTTCGTAATAATCACGTGCTGTTGTCATAAAAAGATCCCTGCCAGAATGAATATGGGTACTGTCTGATTTAACAGTACCCTTCTTTGTTCTATTTTTATTTTATTGTTGTGCAATTACTTCTTATCTTCGTCCACAACTTCATAATCTGCATCAACCACATCTTCATCTGGCTGAGATTCTGAACCTGCGGTTTCTGCACCTTCCTCCTGCTGTTGCTGCTGGGCTGCAGCTTCCTGAGCTTTCTGGTACATTGCACTGGAAACCTCATACACTGCATTCTGGAGAGATTCGGTCTTCTTCTTGATCTCTTCGATATCATCACCTTCAAGGGCCGTTCTGAGTTCAGATATTTCAGATTCAACCCTGGATTTCTGTTCCTCGGTCACAATATCCTCAGCTTCCTTAATTGTCCTCTCAGCAGAGTTTATCAGAGATTCAGCAGTGTTCCTGGTCTCAACAGCTTCCTTACGCTTTCGATCCTCTTCGGCATGCTCTTCAGCATCCCGGACCATCTGCTCGATCTCCTCATCTGAAAGGCCTCCAGGCTTGTCAATGGAGATCGACTGCTGTTTACCGGTTCCCAGGTCCTTTGCACTTACATGCAGGATACCATTTGAGTCTATATCAAAGGTAACCTCGACCTGCGGTACGCCCCTTGGTGCAGGAGGGATTCCTTCCAGGGTAAAGCGTCCCAGTGTCTTGTTGGCAGAGGCTATACCTCGCTCACCCTGCAGAACATGTATTTCTACAGAGGTCTGGTTATCGGCTGCTGTAGAGAATATCTGGCTCTTCTTTGTGGGGATAGTGGTATTGCGCTCGATCAGTGGTGTTGCAACATCACCAAGGGTCTCAATACCAAGTGTCAGTGGAATTACATCCAGAAGCAGTACATCCTTCATCTCACCTGAAAGAACTCCGGCCTGTATTGCTGCACCCATTGCAACGGCCTCATCCGGATTGATGTTCTTGTAGGGTTCCTTGCCAATGAACTTCTTTACGGTCTCATAGACTGCAGGCATCCTGGTTGAACCACCGATCAGAAGCACCTTGTCAATATCCTTTGGGGTCAGTTTTGCATCACTTAGAGACTGGCGCATTGAATGAAGTGTCTTCTCTATCAGGTCCTCGGTCATTTTCTCGAACTGGGTCCTTGTTATATCAATATCGATATGCTTTGGCTGACCGTTTGAGTCTGCTGTGACAAACGGAAGATTGATGTTGGTGGTAGTGACACCTGAGAGCTCGATCTTTGCCTTCTCTGCAGCATCGGTTATTCTCTGGAGTGCGGACTTGTCTTTTGAAAGATCAATTCCTTCCTCCTTTTTGAATTCAGAAACAACATAGTCCACTATCTTCTGGTCGAAATCGTCTCCTCCAAGTTTGGTATCACCACTGGTTGAGAGCACCTCGAATACACCATCGCCCAGCTCCAGGACGGATACATCAAAGGTACCTCCTCCAAGGTCATAGACCAGTATCTTCTGGTCGCCTTCTGACTTATCAAGGCCATATGCAAGGGATGCTGCAGTTGGTTCATTGATGATCCTCTTTACTTCAAAGCCTGCGATCTTTCCTGCATCCTTTGTTGCCTGGCGCTGTGAATCATCAAAATAGGCAGGTACTGTGATCACAGCTTCATTGATCGTTTCCCCGAGATAGGACTCTGCATCTTCCTTCATTTTCCGGAGTATCATTGCAGAGATTTCCTGGGGAGTGTAATTCTTGTCCTGCAGGGTAACCTGATAGTCAGCTTTTCCTATGTGCCTTTTGATAGAATAGACAGTGTTTTCAGGATTTGCAATGAGCTGGCGTTTTGCAACCTGTCCCACCAGCTTTTCACCCTTCTTTGAAAAACCGACAACTGAAGGAGTTGTCCTTCCACCCTCAGCATTGGGTATAACTGTTGGTTTTCCGCCTTCGATAACTGCCATACATGAATTGGTTGTACCAAGATCAATTCCTAATATTTTTCCCATATGTAATCTCCTCACTTATTTTTTATTATAAACAGAGTAAATATCAATCCTTAGTAGATATAGTGTTCTTTAGGTCTAAAATCTGTACTTACTAAATCTGTGCTTACTGTTCCTTTTCCTGTTCTTCATCGCCCTTTGCAATGGAGACCAGAGCAGGGCGTATTACCTTTGAGTTGAGCATATATCCCGGCCTGCATTCATCCACAACTGTATTCTCAGGAAGGTCACTGGCCGGAACCTGCATGATAGCCTCATGCATTCTTGGATCAAAATCTTCTCTTTCACATTTGATCCTCTCAAGCCCGTTCTTTTCCAGAATATTATACAGCTGCCTGTATACCATCTCCACACCCTTGATCACTGAATCCGGGTCCTTTGAATCTTTTGCAGATCTGAGTGCCCTTTCAAAGTTATCAACCACTTCCAGCAGTTCAAGCATCAGGTTCTCTATGGCATAGTTGCGGTATTCTTCCTTTTCACGCAGACTGCGTTTCCTGAAGTTCTCAAATTCCGCTCCAAGTCTAATGAATCTGTCGCGGAGTTCCTGAAGCTCGGATTCCATCTCCTTAAATTCCTCAATATCAACAGAATCTGTACCGGAAACATTCCCATCTTCAGGTTCCGGACTGTTGTTCTCTTTCTCTGAATTACCGCTGTTCAATGTTTATCCCTGCCTAATACTGTCTTCCTGATGTACATTATATGAAACAGTTCGATGTTGGCATTGATTGTTTGTAATTCTATAAATAGTTTTCGCCAATGCCTGCATAGAACAATAAAATCCTGGGCCAAAAAAAAAGCATTCAATATCTGCAATTCATGCAAAATGTTCCTGCATCTTGCAGGAAAGCATTTTGATGAGCAGCATGCTGGCGATCATACATACTGCCAGTGCAGATATGATCTGTTCCCATCCTATGGCCTGAATCCCTCCCTCAGCAGCAAACCGGATACCACCGAAAAAAGAAACGCTTGCAAAGGTAAGGGCAACTGATGCAATGAATCCTCCTACCAGTGATCCTACCTGATCAGCACCCCTGTTCTCAAAGAACACGGACCCGGTGATAAAGACCACTGCAAATATCAGCAGTATCAGAGGCAGGGGCATGGGACTTATACTATTGGACATCATAAACATTATTCCCAGAGCCACACCGATCATGAAAACAGCCATGACTGTAGATGCAGCTATTGCCTGTACAAAGGGATTCTCTGATAAAAAATTCATATTCATCCTCCTCAATCAAAATAATCCAACCTGATAATATATATTTATTGTTACAGGTGAGAGTATCATCCTGCTGATGGAAATACTAATATTTTATTAAGATATTGCTACCCACAATGAGAATAGTTCTGGCAGAGTACGCTACCGGTACATGCATAAGCTCAGGAATACTTGCAGAAGGACGCGCCATACTGAAAACCCTTGCAGCCAGTTTTGAAAGGACAGGACACGAGGTAGTATATCCTTCAGCCGGTAGTCTTATTGGATACGGGACTTCAGTGGAATCTGATGAAGAGACTTTTTCCAGGGTAATTGAAAGGGAGGCAAAGAAATCTGATTTCGGTCTTGTGATCGCACCGGATCATATACTGCCATACTTTACATCCATAGTCGAGGATAACACTGTCAACCTTGGATGCACTCCAGAATCTGTGCAGATCTGTGCAGATAAACTCAGATGCTCACAGATACTTGAAAAGAACATGATCAGTACCCCGACATTGCTCAGCAGGCCTGAAGGGGAACTGTGTGTTACAAAACCCAGGTACGGATGCGCAAGTGAGAATACCAGGATATGTTCTGATTTCAGATCTGATGATGAACTGATCGCCATGCGCTATATTGAAGGTGAGCATGTGAGTGCCAGTTTTATTGCAGGCCAGGACATACTCCCGCTATCGATCAATCTGCAGTTTATGAAGATCGGGACTGGCCAGGGTGGGGGCAGTATTGAATATAACGGGTGCATAACACCCTACAGTACCCCATTATCAGATACCCTGTTCTCGATCGCATCATCCGTTTCCTCCATTCTCGGGTGCAGGGGATATACTGGAATAGATTTTGTTATCGGTGACAGGCCATATGTTGTTGATGTCAATCCCAGACCCACGACATCACTTGTCGGAATATGCCAGGTAATGGAAGAGGAGATCGCAGACCTGCTGCTGAAAAATATTGACGGGGAATTACCTGAAACGGTTAATCTGACAGGAAAGTACTCGTTTACCAAGGAGGATATCAGATGAATATAATAGGAATAGATATCGGTGGTGCAAATACCAAGGTAGCTTCAGCCAATGGAGAACTGGTCGAAATACACTACATGCCCATGTGGAAGGGAAACGGACTTGCTGATCTTCTCAGGGAGATTGCAGCAAGGATCAGGCCTGATATGGTCTCTGCGGTAATGACAGGAGAACTTGCAGACTGTTTTGAGAGCAAAGAAGAGGGTATCAGGTTCATAGCAGATCATATCGAAGAAGCATTCAACTGTCCGGTTCACTACATAAACCAGTCAGGGGATTTTGCACCCCTTG
>SKZM01000137.1 GCA_007127385.1 Methanosalsum sp. | reverse complement strand
GTATACATGGCAGGATATTCGCTGGGCATAAAAGAACTGGATGAAGTAATCGGGGAGATCAGAGGTGGTACAAATCTCATGTTGATTGGCCCTCCAATGAGTGGAAAAGATGAAATAATCAACTCGATTCTTTATAAAGGGCTTCTGGAAAATAACTCTGGTATTATTGTAAGTACTGTAGATCCCGGAGAGCGAATAGCTCAGTGGTTTCAAGAGCATGGAATCGATTCTTCAGATTCTCCTGTTGGAATAGTTGATTGTGTAACCAGAACACTTGGACTGGGATCTGCTGATACTTCCAATATAAGACGTGTTGCAAGTCCCGTTGACCTGACTGGTATTGGTGTAAAGATCAGCCAGTTTTTTGAGGAATTTATGGTGAAAAGAAAACTGGAACAGACCCGGTTGTGTATAAACTCCCTTTCAACAATATTGATGTATTCCAATCTCCAGACAGTTTTCAGGTTCCTTCATGTTTTCACGGGTCGTGTAAAGGCGGCAAATGCTTTCGGACTTTATGTTGTGGAGGATGAGATGCATGATACCCGGACAATTGCCACCCTCAAGCAGCTATTTGATGGTGTGATAGAAATAAGGGCAACCGAGGACGGCCAGCATTCATTAAGAGTTGTGGGGATAACCTCCAAGCCAACTCCATGGTATGAATATGATATTGATGGGGCAGATATCCTGATCCGGAAAGTTGAATGAGCAGATACTTTTATGAGATACCTGTCATCTTATATGTATCAAAATCACTGACTTAAATTAATATCAGTTTTATGGATGATACTTATATGGAAAATAAAAAGTTATATGACCTTAAATCAAAAGCAAGCCAGCTAAAACCTGTAATGAATATTGGTAAAGGCGGAATTAATGAGGCTGTGATTGAGGAATTAAAGAGCTATATTAAAAAGAACCGGCTTATTAAAGTGAAGATACTTAAGACTGCTGTGGGTGATGAAAATATTGATGATATTGCCAGCCGTCTCGCAGCAGAAACAAAAAGTGAACTTGTTGAAATACGGGGAAGATCGGTAACACTCTACAGGTAAATTCAGTTCATATCCTTTCCCCTGATAGCACTTCGATCCTGTGCATTGTAATCAGTTCTCTAGGCATCATTGAACGAATGCAGTCGATCAGTGGCCTGATCTTTTCCTCATCTTCTATGATTTCTATAATTTGGGGTAGATCTGAACTCAGGCGAAGTATACGGGTGGTATGCAGGTCTGTGTGAACTCCGTATCCTGCAGTACCCCGAATAACGGTTGCACCCGAAACATTGTTTTCTTTTAAAAATTCCAATAGTGCACTGGAAGCACTTTTACCCTTATATGTATCATTTTCACTCAAATATATTCGAATTGTCACAAAGCTCAAAATAATTCACCTTACTAGATTGTTTGTTTTACAGGATCATGGTAGCAATCAGGTGCCCTGCACCAACGCCAGCAATACATAATGCCATGTTACCTATTATGTTTAGCCAGAAGTGATATATCTGTTCATTTTCCAGTAGCCTGAATGTTTCATATGAGAATGTTGAATATGTCGTAAAAGACCCCAGAATTCCGATATTGAATAAATATAATTCAATCCTTCCTTCGCTGGAAAAGGTGAGTATGGATAACAGAGTACTTCCTATAAAATTGACTGTTAATGTACCTGCAGGAATAATTTCTTTTCCCGAAAAAAACCCGGTAAGGCTATATCTCAGGACTGCACCTATAAATCCCCCTCCTGCCACCATCAGAATATTTACTATCATCTGCTCCTCCTGGATGAAACATATATAACCGCTTCCCGACCTGCAATAATTGCAGCTATTCCTAGAATCAGGCTAAGGAAAATATTGGCTATTGAGTAAACTAAGGATGCTGAAGCAAGCGTATATGTCTGCAGTGCAAAGTTGGAGAAGGTGGTCAATGATCCCAGAAAACCAATACCGAAAAATAGTCTGAAATGGGGATTCACATTTCCAAATTCAGTGCTGTACATGAGTACTCCAAGCATGAAGCTACCAACTACATTGATGATAAGGATATTGAAAGGGGTGCTGGCAAATCCTAAAAGTCCCATCCTGAGAATGGCTCCTGAAGAACCTCCAAAACCCACATAAATCAGAGGCCATATTTTCTCTTGATTAATGAAATTATCATTCAATCAATTCAACTTCCACAATTTCTCCTTCTTCATATCCTTCAATGTTCTCTTCAATGACAACAAAACCATCAGCCTTTGAAACTGAACTCATTATCCCTGCACCAGATGTCATCAGGGGGACTGCATTTCCATTTTCAAGTCTGACCCTGGTATAAGTCACATATCCGATTCTGGAAGTAATTTTTCTATCCAGGCGCACATTCAAAGGTGGAGTCCTGATCTCATTTATATGGGCCAGTTTCATGAGAGAAGGGCGGACAAATTCGAACAGGCAAACAAGGCCTGCTGCAGGATAACCCGGCATGCAGATGACCGGTATATCATTGATTACTCCAAGCGCTGTGGGTTTGCCGGGGCTTATTCCAATTCCATGGACCAGAATCTTTCCGATAGAGTCAACAGCATCGGGAACATGATCTCTCTCGCCAACTGATGTTCCTCCGCAGAGTATAATCATATCCGTATTTAACCGGGATTCAATTGCCTGTTCTATAAGTTCAGGATCATCAGGGACGATATCACAATACTGAGCTTTTCCTCCCCATTTGCTCACATACATTCCTGCCATAAGACTGTTTGTTTCAGTTATTTTTCCCGGTGGCGGGGGCATTTGTGAAGGCCTTTTAACCAGTTCATTTCCTGTAGGTATTATCGCAACCACAGGCTTTCTGTAGACTTCAATATTATCTATTCCAATTGAAGCAAGCATTGCTATGTCACATGGACGCAGCAGATGGCCAGAAGCCAGTACCCTATCACCAATCCTGACGTCTTCTCCTGTATATCCAACATGTTTTCCTGGATGGACCTGTGTATGGACCTCAATAAGATTTCCCTTCTGTGAAGTATCTTCTATCATTACCACTGCATCCGATCCCGGAGGCATGGCAGATCCTGTATGTACCCTGACACAGGATCTTTCAGATATTTTATCCGTAGCCCTGAGAATAATTGGCGATGAACCGGATGCTGAAATAGTATCATATGACCTTACAGCGTATCCATCCATTGCTGCCCGGTCATAATGGGGCACATTGCGCTCTGCAGTCACATCTTCTGCAAGGACCCTGCCACAGCTATGATCCAGTTCTATCGTCTCAGATGAATTAAGGGGAGTAAAGGAGTTTAGAAATAACTCTCTGGCATCAGATAATTTTGTACGTTTCCTGATAATTTTATTTTTCATTTAAACCAGAACTTATTTTTTCCTTTTAAAAACTATGCTTTTATCCGCCGGATACAGGGGGGAAAATGGCAACCTCATCTCCATCCGAGAGTCTGGTTCCGGTTCTTTCAAGGTGGTGAATATTGTTACCGTTTACAAATATGTTGATATATCCGCGTATTTCCTGCTGTCCATTTTCAAATATAAGATCTTCAACTTCAGGGTAGTCTCTGACAAGCATGTTGAGCAGATCCATTACTGTGTTTGCATTATATTCAGCCTGTGAGATCCCGGTTTTCTCTCTCACGTTTGCAAAAAGCTTTATCTTTACATTTCCCATGAATCCAAACATCCAGGTAATGTTTTATAAAATTATGCATAAAGCCCGTACATTCAGTGGAATGTATGAAAAATGTTATTAAAAAGATGGGATAGCGCGGATTTGAACCGCAGTCCAAGCGTCCCAAACGCTCGAGGATCGTCCAGGCTACCCTACTATCCCGGGTTGATTGGTTTTTAACTTACAATAAACGACCTTCAAATAGGTTGCTTTTGCACCTCTCCTAAGTATGCATTCTAATAGATATAGTTTACGATAATATGTGAATGATGACCGGTTAATTCTATAATCTCAACTCAGGAGGTAACACGGTTGAAGGACCAGCCACCAAGTATGACCATCAGAAAGGCAAATGCTATGACTACTGAAAGACTGGTGAATGGGGATATCTGCGGGTCTGCTATCAATGCCCATCTGAGTGATTCTATTCCATAGGTCAGGGGGTTTAGAAGAACGATCGTTTTAAGCCATACAGGAAGGTTTTCAAGAGGGTAAAAAGCTGTACTGGCCATAAGGAGTGGAAATGTCAGAAATGTCATGACCAGCTGAAATCCTTCAATTGATTCTATCTTTGAGGCAATGGATATCCCAAGCCCAATGAATCCAAGTCCTATCAGAAACATTATTGGAATACTCAGAACCTGTCCCCATGCTGATGTATAGTTAACACCGATTATTCCGGCAATTACCATCAGTATGATTCCCTGGATAAGTGCAGTTGTAACACCACCAATAGACTTTCCCAGGGCGGTATAAAATCTGCTTACAGGAGCGATCAAAATCTCTTTCAGGTAACCGAATTCCCGGTCCCAGATGATTGAGATTCCTCCTGTAAGTGATGAGAAAAGTACTGACATGGCAATAATTCCCGGAGCCATATAGTCTATGTAGCTGACACCATTAATATCTACGGCAGTGTCCAGTGCAGAACCCAGGAATACCAGAAAGAAAAGGGGGGTTGCAATGGATCCTATTATTCTTGATTTTGATCTCCTGAACCTCAGCATTTCCCTGAGCCACAGTGTGTAAACAGTCTGGAATGCTATTTTCATATCGGTATATTTCATTGATCTCCCCAGCGCTTGTATGCACTGTTCTCAATACCTGCCAGATCAAGCGCTCTTCCGGCAATGGTATATATGATTTCTTCAATGGTTTGAGGTCGTGAATAAAATCCGGGACATGCAGGAAGTATGCAGGCACCTGCCCTGTCAGCTTTAAGCATGTTCTTAAGATGGATCTGGTTTAGGGGTGTTTCCCGTGTTACCAGTACAAGCTTATGTCTTTCTTTTAGACAGACATCTGCCACGCGGGTCAGGAGATTATCTGTGATGCCGTTTGCTATCGATCCAAGTGTCTTCATACTGCAGGGTGCAACTATCATTCCATGTATCCGATAGGATCCACTGGCAACCGGTGCTGTGAAATCCTTCTCGTCATGTACAACAGATGCAAGGTCTCGGATCTCTTCGATAGTATAATCGCTTTCTATGCTTATGATCTTTTTAGCAGATGAAGTAATTATGAGGTGTGTTTTTATCTCGGTCTTTGAGAGTATTTCCAGAAGCTTTATTCCATAATCTACACCTGATGCACCACTGATCCCAATTACTATCTCCTTCAAGCACGTTCCTCCATTATAGCGGCCAGATCATCTATCATCTGATAGGAAATGTTAACAATATCTCTGATCTCCGATTTTGTAATATTATCTAAATGAATCCCTGCTATAAATACAGTTGTTGTTTTTGTAACACCTGATATCTGTTTTGCACCATCATATGCGATTTCTGTTTCTCTGTGGCCGGGAGATTTGAGAATATCTGTGAACACCCTGTCCCTTGATCTATCATAGTATGCAAAACCCGTTGCTCCAATATGTTCATCTCCTCCTCTTAATATCACTACATTATCATCACCAATATTTTTCCATTCAAGAATCAGTTCTGCACGCCCAACCCTTTTGATCATTGATGGCATATTCAATCTCCTTTACAGTTCTGTAAGTCTGAACTGTTTTGTATTCTTCTTCACATCAAAAAAGTCCCTTGCAACCTTTGCAACCTTTTCACGATATTCCTGTGGTGTATATACTCCCATTCTCCAGTTATCAAGGTGTGCCTTTTCCAGAATGGAAACTACATGAGATGCCTCATCGATTCGAATAATCTCATCGCCTGTCCGGATCATTGCTTTCATTTCAGTAATTTCAGGGGTTTCAGGAATGTCGACAAGGACGTTTTCAG
>SKZM01000024.1 GCA_007127385.1 Methanosalsum sp. | reverse complement strand
TCTTCCCTTATAGGAGCCCATACAGCAAATTCTATATCAGGAGATTTTTCAGTAGAAGCAAGAAATGCTTTCCAGATCAAAAATGGAGAGATCGAGAAACCTATAAAGTCCCTCATGATCTCAGGCAACATTTTTGATATATTTGAAAATATTTCAGGGGCAGGATATGATGTCCAGATGGTTGGCGGTACAGTTACACCATCTATTCGAGTATCTGATATGAAAGTCATTGGATGATATTCTTTTGAATATATCTATCAATAACATAAGATTAAATCCAATAATGATCTTAATATGAATGAACCTAAATTCTTAGATCGATACCGCAGAATCGAACGAAATGAAATATCACCTGCCTTCAAAATATCTAATAGCATTTCTCTGGAATTTAGCAATGATGCATCTCTGGAAGAGTTGTGGAAAGTACATACTGAAGGAATGGAAAAATATCGAAAAATAATAGCTGACCACATACCTGAGGAAAAACAGATAGGTCAAGGATGTAATGAGAAGTCCCTCCTGGATCTAAAAATACTTATTTCTGAAAGGATCCTTGAAAAATGTTGCTTTTGTGAAAGACGCTGTGGAGTCAACAGAAGAAAAGATCAAATCGGATATTGCGGCCTCAAAGACATCTCAAAATATGCCTCTGAATTTCTTCATATAGGTGAAGAACCAGAACTTGTTCCGTCCCATACCATCTTTTTTACAGGATGTGTATTCTCCTGCATTTACTGTCAGAACTGGACAATATCTACATGTCCTCATTGTGGTGCTGCAGTCATACCTGAAGACTTTGGAAAGATCATAGATGGAAGGCGTAATGAAGGCTCAAAAAACGTAAACTTTGTTACACCAACTCCACATCTCCATACAGTACTGGAAACTCTAAAATATATAAATTCCAGCATACCTGTAATATGGAACTCCAATATGTATCATTCATCTGAAAGCAGTAAACTTCTGGAAGGTGTTATTGATGTGTATCTTGCAGACTTCAAGTACGGAAATGATGAATGCGCCAGAAAATTATCAAAAGTCAGCAACTACATGCCGGTAATTGTGAGGAATTTTGAATCTGCATACGATAGTGCCGAAATTATCCTGCGCCATCTTGTACTTCCGGGTCATCTGGAATGCTGCACCGATCCAATTGCAGAATGGGTTTCGGATAATATTCCTCACATACGATTCAATCTGATGTTTCAATATACACCGCATCACAGAGCACATGAAGTACCTGAAATCAATCGCATATTAACACCTGATGAAAAGAAAAGGGCAATTGAAATACTTTCTCAGCAGGACATTGAGGATCTGCTTATCTAAAAATTTAGTTTTATCTGTTTTCTGCCCTGAACGAATTCTCTATAACCTTCATGGCACATAGTTCTCCACACATTGAGCATGCTTCACTGCAACTTACCCTGCTTTCCCTTATGTATCGAGCTCGTGCAGGATCTATTGCCAGGCTATACTGCTTATCCCAGTCAAGTTTTTTACGTGCTTCTGACATTTCGAGATCCATCTGACGTGCTCTTTCCTTCTGCCCTTCTTTAACAAGGTCTGCAGCATGTGCTGCGATCCTTGTTACTATCGCACCTTCCCTGATATCCTCTACAGTCGGAAGAGCCAGGTGCTCTGAAGGAGTGGTCATGCATAGGAAATCAGCACCATGCATCCCTGCAACAGTACCTCCGATAGCAGCGGTTATGTGGTCATAGCCAGGTGCAATGTCAGTTACCAATGGACCAAGTAGATATAGGGGCGCTCCATCACATAGATGTTTCATTCCCTTCACGCTCAATTCTATCTCATCTACCGGAACATGTCCCGGTCCTTCAACAAAGGTTTGAACTTTTCTGGCTCTTGCTTTTTTGACCAGTTCTCCCAGAACAATAAATTCCATGAATTTAGGTCGGTCCGTTGCATCATGTATACAACCTGGACGCATGCCATCACCCAAACTCAATGTAAGGTCATATTCATAAGCAATCTCCAGCAAATATTCATATTCAGAATAAAATGGATTTTCTTCATCATTGTGAAGCATCCATGCAAGAGTAAAAGAACCTCCCCTGCTGACCACATCCATTATTCTGGAGCTATCTCGGAGTCTTTTTAAAGAATCACGGTTTATACCGGCATGTATGGTTACAAATTCCACCCCATCCTCTGCATGTTTTCGTACAGCATTAAACATATCATCTGTACTCATATCTACAATTGAACCCTGGGATGAAGCTGCCTGATATATGGGAACAGTTCCAACAGGTATATCTACAGCATCCATGATTTTCTTTCGGATAAGATCAAGATCACCACCAGTAGACAGGTCCATCAAAGTACTGGCACCTGATTTTTCAGCTATTATTGCTTTTTTTACCTCGGTTTCAATATCAACATAGTCCCGTGAAGTACCTATATTGGCATTGATCTTGGTGCTCATATATTTGCCAATACCCATTGACTGTGATTCTCGCAATACGTTTTTTGGGATTGTAATCAGGCCTTTTGCTACACATGAACAGATTTTATTTTCTTCAATTCCCTCAATCTCAGAAACTGCCTTTATTTCAGGGGTAATAATGCCTTTTTTAGCATCTTCCATCAATGTCATATTTGCTCCGTTAATTAGATGTATTGACTGATATGATCGATCAGGTATATTATTTGAAATTTGATTAGAATTACCTGACTCACATATATAAATTACTGCACATATATACTTACAGTATTATTTAATGTTCATTTGTTTTAACCGCTCCATACTTCTGTCAACAAAATCCATACATGGATGTTCTAAAACTTTCATGCAACTGTTATTATTCAGCAAATCCCTTATTTTCTCAAAATCAATGTTTCCGGATCCTATCCAGGAATGTTCATCTCTGGTTCCATCGTTGTCATGCAGATGAAAATGGGATATGTCTTTGATCAAAAACTCCTGGATTGTATCTGTAGTGTTTGCATGTCCTATGTCCAGAACAAAACCATTCTCACCAAGGTCCATTTCAGGTGATCTGAAAAGATAACAATCCCAATCATCAGGCATATTCTCAATACATATCCTTACACCAGTATCATAAAAAATATCTTCAAGTTCATTCAGTGACCTTAAAAGAGATTTATTTGCATCAGGCAGATCGTTCCTGTATGAATAATATCCGGGATGCACCACCAGAACATCTGATTCAATACAGTTGCAGATATCAGCCATATATCTTATAAAATCAATACTTGCCTTTCTGATGGGTTCACGAATGCTCCCTATATTGATATCAGTAACCGGAGCGTGTACCGAGTACCTGAAATCGAATGATTGTGGAATCTCTATATTCTTTGAAAGATCATGCAGACCTTCAGAATATATCTCTACACAACCGGTAACAATTCCAAGCTGCTCAAGTGCTTCTGATAGTGGCTGGTTTCTTAATGCACAAGATGAAACTCCTATCATTTCAAATATTCCTTAATTCAATTTTGCATATAATTAAAAATTTAGTTCAAAAGAATAAATTAAACAATTTTCTGATACATTATACTTTTTTAATATATAGATATCGCAAGGATATGTTAACAAAATTACTCGATCAATTGATGTAATCTGATAGAATTATTAACATTATTCTACTTTATAGTATGTGTTATGAACAAAATATAGTTTTGATGATGTATAGAATATCCGGAGTAGTGTAAATGAAGTATTTTATAAAAAACAAAACACTGATCATTAATGGTGATTTTGAAGCTTTAAGCACGGGATTAAATGGCGGGAGATGTGCAGTAAATTGTCTCTTCAATCATACTGTAGAATCTGAATTTGATCGTGTTTTACCTGAAGAGTATCTTAATTCTGTTGCATATTCATATGATATCATTGAACCATATTTTGGACTTCTCACAGCTGTTGATATGGCTAACCTCTGTGTTGAAATTGATGAATATCTGACTGTTTTTGTAACTGCAGGTATTACACATCCTTCCCCTTTTAGAACAAAATCCATTGGAACTATCAATATAATTCTCGTAGCCAGAGCAAATGTTTCAGAAGGGGCCATGGCAAGTGCAATCATAACCGCAACTGAGGCAAAGAGTAAGGCCCTGATAGATATGGGATTTGATTTTTTAGGAACAACAACAGATGCTGTAATTGTTGCTACTGAAAATGTAGCTCAGAAGAAATTGCAGAATATTGAGTATTCAGGCAGCTATACTGACTTTGGCTCAAGGATCACCAGGGCAGTCAGCAAATGTGTCAGGGAAAGTATTAGAAAAACACATCCTGAATACAGGTAAATAATGATCCCCATATGGAATATTAAATAATAAACTATTCCAGCATTTTCCCGATAATTATATATAATCTAATATCAGTATTGGCAAATTATATCAGGACAGATTTCAGAACACCTTGTTGGGTGAGGTTACTTTCGAAACACAGGCTGGTGCCCAAAAACATCGAGAGATGCCAATGGGTAAAGCAGGTATTGTCGGCTTAAGGCTTTACCAATTCAGCTGAATGGAGCAGGATCCATTCTACGTTCGATCGTGCCAAAACTGAACGAGGAGAGTGTTCAGATGGGATATATTATACAATAATATCTTATTGACCATATACAAATATCTATACACTTTCCTTCTTTCGTCCCCCTTAAGGTCTCTGTCTTCTGGTCTAAAACATTTCAGGAAAAGACATTTTGATCAACGACTGCCTTCAGGATGCTCCTGATCAGCTAAATTTAGGAGGAATTTGTATGGATGCTAATTATGACACCATTCACGCCAATCTTGTCAAAGACGTAATGGATGAGATTTACTTTGCAGTAAATGAAGAGAATATTATAGAAGATACCATCTCTCAATTCCGCCATTATAGACCAGAAGCTGAAGAAACTACCATTTATTATGTATATGTAACAGATAATAATGGACAGCTCACCGGAGTAATGTCGCTTCGTGACCTGCTAAACGCCAGGGGAGATATCCCGGTATCCAGAGTGATGAAGACCTCAGTAATAGCTCTAAAAGAAGATGAAGACGTTGAAATAGCTGCAAGAAAAATGTCAGATCTGCCATATCGTGCACTTCCTGTGGTTAATTGGGATAACAGGCTTGTGGGTGTCGTGCGTTCAGAGGAGATGCTTGATGTAGTTGAGGAAGAAGCCTCTGAAGATATATTCAAAAGTGCAGGAATGGTCTTTTCAGATGCAGAAGTTTCCAGAAGTTATGCTATACTTGAATCATCGGCCTTTGATATTCTCAGAATACGCCTTCCATGGCTTATGTTTGCACTGGCTGGAGGACTTATTGCAGGAGTTGTAATCGAAGGATACGAGGCAACCCTTGGAACTGTAATTGCACTGGCATTCTTCCTTCCAGTTATAATGGACATGGGAGGTAATGTTGGAACCCAGGCATCAACTATATTTGTCAGAGGGTTAGCTGTTGGTCATATTGATGATAAGAATGCAATAAAGCATTTTATTTCAGAAGGAAAGGTCGGCCTGATGATAGGGCTTGTTGTAGGATTTATTGGGGGGCTGGTAGCCTACTTATGGCAGGGTATGATAGAACTAGCAATTGTTATCTTTTTGACCCTTCTGAGTGTGTGCCTTCTTGCATCGATCATTGGGTTTATCGTTCCATGGATAGTCAATAAAACAGGATATGATCCAGCGGCTGTATCAGATCCTATGATAACAACAGTTAAAGATGTAACAGCACTGATCATTTACTTCGGTCTTGCAGCATTATTTATTCCTGCTCTGATTTAATCTAATCCTGCTAATAATTCTTTTAATTTAGATGAAATAATGATCGATATCTTTATATATTATAATTTCATTTCCATTAAATGCTGCATCTGAAAGGGAAATGTTATTATTTTTGTATGAATACTCTAACATGTCTATGAATAGTTTATCCGCTTCAGTAGAGGGTAAG
>SKZM01000094.1 GCA_007127385.1 Methanosalsum sp. | reverse complement strand
TGAATAAAGAAGATGTGAAAGAAATGATCATGCAGCTTCCGCAGGATACCATTGATAAGAGACCCGAAAACCTGTCACCATTTGAGCTTGCTGATATAGCAAATGGTCTAAAGGATATAGAACAGCTATTAAAATAGAATGTACAAAATGATCGAAATTGAATACCAAAAAGCAGTAGTAAAACTTGCAGATAATGTATACGAGCCGGCTGAAGATTCTTTTTTGCTGGCAGATGTGGTATTGCAGTATGCATATGATGGAATGAGGATCATTGAAATTGGTACCGGTACAGGTATAGTTTCAGCAGTGATCAGGGCAAATCTGAATCCTGAACTGATTATTGCAACAGATATCAATCCTTATGCAGCTAGATGTGCAAAGGCCAATGGTATTGATGTAATCCGAACTGATATGTTTGAAGGAATTAAAAGGTTACCCATATTTGATCTTATTGTATTTAATCCTCCATATCTTCCAACAGAAGATGGAAAGATAGAAGGCTGGCTAAATTATGCATTTGACGGGGGGATCAGTGGCAATGATACAGTAGAGGCTTTTCTTGGCAGCGTCGGAGATTATATGTCCGATAATTCAAGTATTTTGATGGTAACATCTTCACTTGCAGATATCGAATATATATTAGATAAAATGAAGGATAAAGATCTGTGCCCTGAAATTGTGGCAAGTACCAGATATTTTTTTGAAGATATTGTTGTTATAAGGGCAACAAAACATCCTGAAATAAATATCTGATTTCATGACCAGACTTTATTTTAGATTTCATGTGAATTCTTTGACCAAAGTGCTTATGTCAATATCTTCATCCAGATATGCCAGGGGTGTTGGTGTTAATCCTCTCATATCCTTAAATGTTGAGTTATTTTCATCTGTTCTGTAAAATATACCTGTTGGAATCTTTTCTCCCCATTCAAGAGCTTTTTCGAATGCCCTGGTTTGGTTATATGGGTCATGGTCAGTTTCCTCCAGCTTGTATACCCTTTCACGATACCATTTGAATGTATTCAACTTGTTGAAAGTAACACATGGCTGAAGTATATCCACAAGAGAGAATCCTTTGTGATCTATTGCCTGACCAATGATCTTTGATAAATGGTCAACATCTCCTGCAAATCCTCTGCTGACAAAAGAGCAGCCAAGGCTTATTGCCACAGAAAGGGGGTTGAAGGGTGAATTGACAACACCATGCGGTTGCAGCTTTGTCTTCATACCTATATCACTGGTTGGAGATGCCTGACCCTTTGTGAGTCCATATATCTGATTGTCATGTGCTATCATAGTAATGTCAGGGTTTCTTCGTATGTTATGTACGAA
The DNA here is from genome assembly GCA_007127385.1 of Methanosalsum sp. Classification (GTDB taxonomy): domain Archaea; phylum Halobacteriota; class Methanosarcinia; order Methanosarcinales; family Methanosarcinaceae; genus Methanosalsum. The sequence continues at coordinate 4,779 of SKZM01000094.1, read as the reverse complement.
ATGATTTCCTCCTTCACCATACATATCCCCATCTCCTCCAACTGCAATAACCGTAAGATTATGATTTGCAATTTTTGCCGCTGTAGCTACCGGAATTGCGCGTCCGTGCAACCCATTGAATATATTGCATTTAAGGTAGTGAGGAAGCTTTCCGGCCTGTCCGATCCCGGAGCACATCAGTACTTCATGAGGCATTTTGTCCAAATCTGAAAGTGCTTTTTTGATCGCTTTAAGGATCCCAAAGTTCCCACACCCCGGGCACCACTCATTTTCCACATCGTTAGAATAATCCTTAACGGTTGTCATTTAGATCATCTTCCTTTCATGAACTTGGTTTATGATATAATCTGTAGTAAAGGGAAGCCCGTCATATTTTAGTATAGTATCTGAGATCTCAACCCCAGTTTCTATCTTCAAGACTCTGGCAAACTGTCCTGTAGCATTATTTTCTACGCAGACACATTTTTCTACATCTGAAAATATCTTCTGTATTGTTTTTGCAGGCAGTGGATACACTTCATTGAAATGTATCAGGTTCACATTGAATCCGCTTTTATTGAGGATATCCACTGATTCTTTCAGGGGTCCATATGTTGATCCCCATCCTATAAACGTTAGATCGGCTCTCTCTGAGCCGTATATGCGGGGTGGATATATCTCATTTTTTAATCCTTCCGTTTTCCTGAGCCTTTTATCGTTCATTATTATACGATTCTCTGAAGTTTGGTCAATGTGGCCAATCTCATTATGTTCGTCACTATCAGCTATTACCAGTTTTTTTGCAACCCCCGGTATTGCTCTTGGTGAAATTCCTGAATCTGTTATCCGGTATCTCTTGTATTCATCCATTGATTCAATTTCATCAGCAGACAATATGTATCTGTCTCTGGATATTCGGGAGGTTTCAAATATCTTTGATGTAAACGATGAATCCACAAGATACTGGTCAGCCAGAATAAAGACCGGGATCTGATATTTATCTGCAATATTGAATGCTCTAGCAGTCAGGTAAAATGCGTCTTCTGCAGTTGCCGGAGCAAGAACGCACCTTGGGAACTCTCCCTGAGATGCATGGATTACAAATTCCAGATCTCCCTGTTCGGTCATTGTAGGGAGTCCGGTTGCAGGTCCTGGTCTTTGTCCTATATAGATTACAACAGGTGTTTCTGTTATACCGGCAAGTCCAAGGGCCTCAGCCATAAGTGAAAAACCTCCTCCGGATGTGGTAACCATTGATCTTGCTCCTGCAAATGAAGCCCCTATGGCCATATTAAGGGCAGCTATTTCGTCTTCTGCCTGTTCAACAATGATATTATATTGATCTGCTTTCTGTGCTACATATATCAATGCACCAGTGGATGGTGACATGGGATAGGCTGACAGAAACTTCAAACCGGCAGCTATTGCTCCCAGGCCAATCGCTTCGTTACCTGTGATAAGTATCTTATTGGAGGTATTGTCAATAGATTGAAGTGAAAAATAGCATTTTTGACTGTAATTTTCCTGTGAATAATCGTATCCTGCTTTTGCAGCGTCAATATTCTTCTGTACAACTTCATCTCCCTTGCTCCTGAAATAATCTGTCAGTACTTCTGCAAGGTATTCAAAATCATAACATAACAATCCCAGAACTGCACCCGTAGCAACGGTGTTTGTATAAAGTTTATTGCCGCTGACATCGTTGGCGATATCTGAGAATGGAACATGGAATATCGAAGATATCTCATCTTCAATGTCTATTTCATTTTTATCTATCAGTATCACTCCACCGGAAAGCTCATCCACATGCTGATCTATTGAGGATCTATCAAGAGCTATCAGAATATCCACACTTTCTTTCTTTGAAAGTATTTCCTCATTGCTTACACGTATTTGAGAATAGTTGTGTCCCCCTCGTATACGTGACAGAAAGTATTGAGACTCAAAGACATTATATCCTCCACGCAGCAGGGTTTTTGAAAGTACAGAACTGATGGTCTGAAGTCCCTGACCTGCCTCCCCACCAATTTTTATGTTAAGGTCAACACTCATTTAATTCCCCCGATTTCAATACCTGAACCCTCAAATGTAGATCACATTTTGAAGGCAATAGGTAAACAGTAAATAGCTGTTTTATTTCATAGTAGTTTTACAGTAGTAGTATATTTTCCATTATTCATTATAAGGTTTCCTGAAAATCACATATTAGATTGGAGGAAAGAGGGGTATTTGTACCCCCAACTTGTTTTGTTGAAAGCTGGAAATTTTAAAACTTGAAAAATAAAAATCCCCAGTGTTACAAACATTTTTTTTTGTAGCACACAATAATTAAAATTTGCTTAATGGTTTAAGTAGTTTTTGTTTATCCTGATGTATAAAAATATCATGTCACTAAATAGTAACGCGGGCAGAAATAATAAATCCGCTCAATCACTGGCAAGCTCAATTGTACTGAGTCTTACATACTTGACTCCTTTCTGAGCCATAATATTTTCATTGAATGATTTAATCTCTTCTGCATTTCCCTGAAGTATGATAACTTCGAGAATTTCGCTTTCAGAAAGATATATACTTGAGGTGGATATCAATATTTCAGGGTAACTATATTTGATTGATGAAAATTTCTCTGATATTCCAGGCTGAGATGGGTTATATATTACAGAAATGATTCCAACTCTGTCCCCTTTTACTTCACATGCCCATTCATAGTACTTGATATAACTCTTGATAGAATCCCGAATACCTTCGGAACGAGATGAATAACCGGTCTGATGCATAATTTCGTCAAATCTGGATAAAAGGTCTACTGGAATAGATACTCCTATTCTTGATAATTCAGGTTCCATGTATTACCTCACAATAACTCTTAGCTGGAAGATATGTAGGTGAAAAAAAAGTAGTTACTGCCTGGTTTTCATTAAACCAGCAGGTTTTATATCCTGATAGGGTATTTACTGTGAACTTTTACAAAGATCCAGTATTCTTATTGCCATATGTGCTGCATTTGCACCATTATCGATTCCAACACTTGCAACAGGTACACCAGGTGGCATCTGGGCAATTGAGAGGAGTGCATCCAATCCGCCAAGTTTTGCATTTACTGGAACTCCAATTACCGGTTTTTTAGTCTTTGATGCTATCACACCAGGCAATGCAGCTGAAAGGCCTGCAATGGCAATAAATACTTTTGAATCACTTTCTTTTATATATTTCTCAAGCTTTTCAGGATCCCTGTGTGCTGAGATGACTTCTACTTCAAAGGAGTAGTTACTTTTCTCGAGGACTGATGTGACACGGTTTGCTATAGCTCTGTCAGATTCAGATCCCATCAAAATTGATATATCTAACATATTTTTTACACCTCAATATTCCTACATTATTTGACATTATATTTTATGGGAGGTTTCCCTCTCCACTTAGTTCATGTTGACGATCTATGTTCATCTGTATAAGTATTTTAAAGATATTTTTTACCGCACCACTATCAAGATTCAGCTCTGTGGCAATATCGGTCGCTCTTCTTAGAACTACCTCATTTTGAGTTTCGTCATTGATTGATATTCCTTCCTCCTTTTTGAATCTCAGTATTGTGTCTGCCATGTCTACTCTTTTTCTTATAAGCGAGATGATTTCAGTATCAATATTATGAATTTCTTCCCGTGCTTCGTCCAGCTGTTTCATTGGTTTCGCCTTACCTAGATTTCATTGAAGGTTCATTATTGATTTTGGTCTTTATCACATTTCCGCTTATGTTCAGTTCATTCCAGTATTTTTGAAGAGTACTGACCTTATCATGATCTACCAGTGCTACATAGGAAGGGCCTGTGCCAGATAGACTTACTCCATTTACTCCTGCTTCCAGACCTTTCATCATCGGTTCAGTATCAAAACCCAGTGCACTGCAGTAAAGAATACCGTTGAGTGTCATTGCTTTTTCATACTTTCCTTCCAATGCCAGGTCATAGGCAATGTCTATCCAGGGTGCCATGAGCTTTGAACGGATTACATCAGTCTGTGAACTGTAAGCTTTTCTGTCCGGTGAGAGAATGAGAACTTCCATTTCCACATTTTCTCTTTTTACAAGTTCCATACTGGAATTATCAGTGATCACTACACCTCCCAGGAGTGATGCACAGGCATCATCAAAAGCTCCTGTGACGGTAACTCCAACGTCTCTGGCAGCATGCACTCCTATTTTTACAGCATCAAGTGGATCCATTGTTTCTCCGATTGCATCCAGGGTTGCGATTACTGACGCATTTGCTGCAGCACTGCTGCTTTTGAGACCGCTGGCTAGAGGGATCTGGGTTGTTGTGTTGACCGTACCTCCAAGTCTCAAATTAAAATGTTCCAGGACGAGTTCAACTGCTCTTTCTATAAGTCTTGTATCTGCACCGGGATTGTTCTCAATAGTACCTTTTATATCTGGATATTTCTGTGAGAGATCAACCTGTGCATATGTCTTTAGATCAATTCCAAAAGCAGCACCCTTCCAGGTTGCAATGGCATTTATGATAGTTCCTGCACCACTTGCATAACCTTGACCATTAAGCTCCATATGTTTGGCATCTCCACTTGGTTTGTGTCTCTCATTTTTAAAAAAGCATACATGGGGCTGGTGAGATTTGAACTCACGATCGACGGGTCTCTCCGAATTGCTATCTGTGACAGCTTTAATTCATGAGCATATCAGTGCTCCAACGGTTCCTCATTGATCTTTCCCGTCGGAAAGACCTCAGTAGACCCGTTGTTCATCATTTATCCGCTGGAGCCCGTCGCCATGCCGGACTAGGCCACAGC
>SKZM01000160.1 GCA_007127385.1 Methanosalsum sp. | reverse complement strand
TTCAGTGCATTCCTCTTCAGTAATGCCTTCAATTTCATCTTCTGGTCCTGAGTCATACATTTCCTGGGGAAGTGTATTAGCAACTATTGGATAGTTTTTTGGAGTATTTTCAGCATCTATAGAATCACATGAGCTTTCTGCTTCTTGAATGGAAGAGTCATCCTTATCACAGGCTGAAATATCATTTTCAATGATGGCGTTTATATTTTCAGATACATTATTCATCCCATCTAAATCATCATTAAATGATGTTTCGCTTTCAGATTTTTCCTGCACTTTCTCCAATATATCACCACCTGCTTATTTTATATCACATAAACGCTTCGAGCTTGTGCCTGATATCGGGAATCCATTCAGTTTCACATATATCTGCTATATAGTCCCCGTGTAGGGGCCTTATCTGCTGATTTATGATCATTTCAACCAGCATTATCCAGAGGTCTTCAGTCATCCATTTAGGTGAAGACGCAACTTCATAAAAAGCCATTGCAAGTACCTGATCAACTTCCGTCTTACCCATAACAGTTGCAATTTTATCCTTGATATCTGCAAGTATTTCCATATTCTTTTTATATTCAGATGAATGAGTGTACATTTCATCAAATACACTCTTACTCAAGATTCGCAGTTCATCAGCAACTTCCTGAGAATATTTATCAAGCTGTTCTGATGTCATGGACCGCTGTTCAAAAACGTGCTGCATGACCGTCCTGGTTATTTCGATCTTATTCATATTCTCTGCAAGGTCTGTTCTTCTGGTAAACAGCGAAATAAGAAGAGCCCCTTTGCCAACCGAGGAAAATATGGCAGTGGTACCGGTATCATATTCAACAACAGATTGCTTCAGGCCCATATCAAGCTGTTTTGCAATATGGAGCATATTATTGCTGATAAGTGTGGTCAGTTCAAATATCTTAGGACCAACCGACTCGGGGATATATGAAGCATATATCTTTCCATCAACTCCTGAAAACATAATGACATCTACATCAGTGGTCTCATACATTCTCTGAAGCTGGCGAGTAAGTGCGAATTTGAGGAGTGAGACATCCTCAAGGTCTTCCTTTGTTTTTTTGATGGACACTCCGATCACATCTCTTACTTCACGATCTCTTCCAGTTCACTTAGATCATCTATATCGATCAATGAATCTGCCTTTCTTGTTTCTGAAGCATCATTTACTTCTGCAGCCGTATCCTCGTTACCGGTGCTTTCCTCTTCCATAATACCAGCCATATTCTCATCAACTACATTTTCCGAAGATACGCCACCATCATGATCCGTCTTCTTCCTGGTCCTGATAGTATCCGTGAGATCATGCATCTCAAATAATAACTGGAGGGTTTCTTTTGGAGAAAATGTATAGGACCAGTTTTCTTTGATGGTCCTGATTTTTTGCTGAAGGGTATCAGACGCTCCCATGTCATAAGCTGTGCGGATAGCCCTGTCAAATACATCATCATATTTGTTAATATCATCAGAAGATACCATAGGAGTTGTCCTTACAACCACTCCCAGACCTCTTACAAAGATATAAGGATAGACCTCTTCACCGTGTCGTGTTGCTCTCATCTTGATTATTTCAAGTGCACGGTTGAATGCACCTCCAATTGGCCTGTAGGTCAGATGAACTGCTCCATCTGACAGATATACTGGAATTAGAACATCCTCGCCCATTGTTTCACCTGGTGATGCATGTTCCTCTGTGGTTACAAGAACCGGTCCGATCTGCTTTAGAGTATAGAACAGTTTAGTTATCAGATCCCTCTGTTCCTGTTTATCCTGTACTGACCATATCAGGGGAGTCAGAGGATCTATCACAACCCTTGTCTTCACATCATATTCCTGATTTGCTTCCACAAGTGCAGGAAGTTGTTCTTCTACCAGCATTCTGAAATCTTCACCTTTGGAATGGAAAAAGAACAGTTCCTTGTTATAGTACCTATCCATATCAAAACCGAGCATTTTTGCTTCCCGCATTATTTGCTCTGGTGGCTCTTCCATACTTATGTAGAGTGCATTCTCTCCTCTTTCCAACCCATACATTATGTATTGCATTGAAAAGGTGGATTTTCCGGTACCGCTTGATCCGACTACAAGAAGAGTCGAATTGTTCAGAACACCACCTTCAATAACCCTGTCAAGCCCGGTGATTCCTGTTGGTATCCTTTCAATATTCATTATTATCACTCTATATGGTCAATATGATCCTTATTTCCATTATCTGTAAGTTCTCCATCTTCTACAGATAATATGATTGCTTCATGGGATTCAAAGGGGAATGATTTTTCCAGAAAAACCGATTCAATAGATTCGCCTTTTATCAGCATCATGTCACTGATCTCAATCCAACCGTCTTCGCGCCTTTCAACTACATTCTTGAGCAGAATGTTCAATCCTGGCCGATCTATCTGATCACATAGGCCCCGATAGCGTGAGGTGGAAGTGACCACATGCACATTTTCACCCTTAAAATCAGATATTGACTCATAGAATTCTTCTGAAGAAAAATTATCCATCATATCAATCCTTTTTATTTTTTTTCATTTTTGAAAGAAGCTCTGCAAAACTTTCAGATTTTCCCGAATCTGGTTTATTCCCTTCCGGAATATGTTCTTTCATACCAGTACCTTCCGATCTTGCCTTAGGGCTGACAGCTGTATTTTTTACATATTTATCACCGGATGCCTGGATTTTCTCTTTCATAGATCCAAAAGCAGCACCAAAGGTTCCTTTATCCTTTGCAATGGATGCCAGCTCCTCTCGAGCCTTCCATGGCGGATCAAAAATCTTTTCCTGCACGGGCATATTGCCAGCAAACTGCATGTAGGTCTTGCCGATTTCTGAAAGCTGTCCGTTTTCAAGAAGTTTATAGACTGTGAGTATCTCTTTTCTTCTGTTCAGCTCGTCAGGATCAATATCTGTCAGACCCTGGCCATTTAAGATCTTCCTGTCCGTTTCGTCCAGCATAATCTGATATGCAGAAATAGGCTGAAGATCAACTTTGAATTTGCATATCTGACCCCCGTCTTTTGTGCACTCTATCTCTTCAACGGAGCACTCCAGTTCAAGATCTTCAGTGAAGAATCTGTAAAGAGCATCAGTTGTTGCAGCACATACTTTCTGATTATTGAGCGCCGGATAAAGGTTACAGACAGGACAATCGGGTACTCCAAAAATATAATGCATCGGAGCATAACCTATAAGCTGAATATCCCCCAGCCCGATCTTTTTGAACAGGTCCCTGTGGAACTTATAAAGAGGTGTGGATTTTATATTCTCTATAGTATTTGCTTTTAGAAATTTCCGTGATTCATTCCATGGTACTCTGGACTCTGGAAGCAGTTCACTGATGGATTCCTGTATTTTCAGCATGTTCCCAAATGCACCCATAGACTGGGCAAATCCGGCGCCTTCCATAGGAGGAGGACCGGATGATGATATATCCTCAAATGGCGGGGGACCAGGAGGCGTATTGGTTATAGTATCATCTCCTGTGTTTCTGTAATCAAATAAGTATATTTCATCCCATCATCTCCTTGATCTTCTGCATTCCCTTGGTAGTTAAACTGCCTGATGAATCACATAACTGCTGTTCCTTTAAGTTCTCAAAACTATTGGTCAGCGTATCCATATCCGCACCTATCAGGAAATTTATTTTCTGGAGTTCAGTAACTCCGGTATAGAACATATATAACAGTTTTTTATCGATCTCATTAAGTGACCTTGCTCTGGGAGCCTGACCACACATTGGAAGAAGATAGGCCTTCAGTGTGTTAATTACAGGCTCAGGACCTGCCAGTAACGCAATCGACGATGCACTGGATCCCTGGCTTATACTTGAAGGATGCATATAATCAATGATCAGTACATTTGAAGTTCCTGTGGCTTTCTGAGCTTTTGCCCTGAGAGCATCAGTTACCTCTCTTCCTATCATAGTTATGTTCTTAAGGGGAATCGTGGACCATCCCTGCTGGCCCATTGAAAACCACAGGTTCATATTTGTAAGATAAAGAACTCCTTTCTGCCAATCATTGGAATATAATGAATTACCCATCATTACAGCTTTTGTTATGTAGCTTAGATCAACTTTGGCAATTCCCTGTTCTTCTGCCATATAGATATCCTCATGTTTGTAACTTTGTTTCTAATCTTAGTTAAAACTTTAAATATCTTCTCATATTATCCAGAAGAGACGTGGCCTGTCCTTAAATAATATTATTTTAAGGATTGAGTCTCAATAAATCAAATATTAATACCTGGAGTAACAAATCATTGAGTTAACGGCAAAATATTCTCAAAAATACTCATTCAGTCATCCTGTACAAAGAGGAAAGCTCAATGGAGATGCTCCTTTATCTGTTAGTCATTATTTTCCTGGCAAAGGTACTTGCTGAGCTGAGCGAAAGAATAGGACTATCAGGGATCCTGGGCGGGATAGCAACAGGTATTATTCTGGGGATATACCTTATCGAGCCAGATAATGAGATAATCTCTTTTTTTGCAGAACTGGGGGCAATATTTCTCTTATTTATAGTCGGATATATGGAAGTCAATATTGGTGAGATCAGGAGTACATCTGTAAAGGCTCTCATCCCAACTGCCTTCCAGATATTAACTGCATTTATTTTTGGATTTTTTCTGGGAATGATCTTCAATCTAACCTATCTGCAAAGCTTGCTGCTGGCAGCAGTATTCATACCCACTGGAATCGGTGTAACCACAAAAGCCCTTATTGATCTTAACTATCTTTCAACAAGACCTGGCTCTTTAATTGTATCTTCATCAATATTTGGAGATATTGCTGCCTTATTAATAGTTCCGGTTATAGTTACTCTTGCAATTACCGGAGATATTCCCACCGGAAATCAATTTATTGGTATCTTAGCACAGTTTATGCTTTTTATAATAATAATCAGTATTTTAGGATCGAAGGTTTTTCCCCTGCTATTTAAATATGTTCAAAGAATGCATACCAGGGAATCAGTATTTGCATTTGTGATCACAGCAGCCCTTTTCTCAGCTTATCTGGCAGAAATACTTGGAATGCATGGAATAATAGGAGCATTCATAGCAGGTGCTTTTTTATCCAATGTTCCACTTGCAAAAAGCAAAAGTGTCCAGAATTCAGTAAAGAGCATAGGATATGGAATATTCATTCCGATATTCTTTGTTTACATCGGTATTTCTTTCAACTTTGATGCAATGGATGTTACCAGCCCTCTTACATTATTGATAATAGTATTTGCCCTTGCAGCAAAACTGATAGGAGGCTTTCTGGGGTCAAAAGTTGCCGGACTTGATACTTATGACAGTTTTATATTTGCTACCGGAGTAATGCCAAGAGCAGGTGTAGAACTTGTTATAATATCCATTGCAAAAGATCTGAATATAATTGGAGATGAAATATTCTCTGCTATCGTACTGATGATTGCAGTATCGGTCATAGTAACGCCTGTTGCTTTAAAATATGCCATTAAGCTCCAAAAGGACCAAGAAAGTGAAAGTAACGGTTGAATGCACTCCAGGTCAAGCCGGGAAAATGAAAAAATCCTGCTGATCGCCAGAATGAGTCGGGATATGAACGAGGTCAAGGACCTGGACCTTCTTCTCGAGCGAATACTTTTGCACGCGAGAAAGTTTTTCAATGCCGACGCCGGCTCAATCTATCTCAGGGACAAAGACAGCCTGCTGTTCAGCTACACTCAGAACGAGACTCCCCAGAAACGCCTTGCTCCGGGGAAAAAACTCGTATACTCCACGTTCAGAATCCCGATCGGCAACCAGTCCATCGCCGGCCACGTTGCCATGACCAAGCGGCCGCTGAACATACCGGCCAACTTAGGGCTGAACTGGCCCGCAGCGGACCACCGATAGGCCCCTATGACCAGATGATCGCCGGCCATGCCCGCAGTCAGGGGCTGATTCTGGTGTCCAATAACCTGCGTGAGTTTGAGCGGGTGCCGGGGCTGCGGGTGCTTGACTGGGTAAATGAATAGTAGCCCTGAGACAGCCGGACTTGGTGGTCTGCTCCGGACGCGGCAGCCGGCTGATCGACGAGGGCTTCGTGTACCCCCTCTCGCCCCTGCGCGTCGGTAGGCTATCCTTAGCCGAAGGCAGAAGAACCGACCAGGG
>SKZM01000048.1 GCA_007127385.1 Methanosalsum sp. | reverse complement strand
GTCTTTTTTTTCTGAAAAGGCCTCCGGATTCTATCTGGGATCCTACAATATTTTTTATTTTGATCTCTTTTCTGTTCTTATCGGAAAAGCTGATCAAAACCAACCTTCTATTTTTCATAATGAGATATTTCTCCTCCAGCTTTTCAAATTTCAGCAGATGCTCTCCTCTGCTATGGCTGGTATCCAGGTTCTTTATTGTATCTGCAATCCGGGAGGAATTTCCGGATTTGAGGCAAATTACTTCTATCCTATCAGAACCTATAACCATGAATACGTTTCTTGAATTATGGTATACTCCAATGACATCCTTTATGCATACATGACTGGAAAGTTCTGTTCTTTTTGAAAAGATCCCGCCTGTATGATGTCTGATAAAGATATTTTTATTGGTGAGGGTTATTGTATATCTCTGTCCATCTATTGTTACCTTTTCGGCAAGTATTTTCTGTTCGTTGTTTTTTAGTATGGTCTCAGTGGACCTGCTGTGTTTCTCATTAAGTGCTACTACGTTTTCTGATATTTCAGGTTCCAGTTTTGTATCTGAAAGATAATGGTCGAGCATTTTTATCAGTAATCCGCCGTCAATAAGCTTAACATTATGCTTTGATGCTTCAGTCTGTGCATTCTTTGTAAATGCAGAGGTAGTGACTATAATGACTCCATCAGTATTATCCCGGTATCTAAGGCTTGAATATTCTCTGATCTCCTTTACACCTACCGGCTCTCTGTATCTTTTTGCTTGAACTGCCCACTGATGGGATATGCCGTATTTTTCGATGCTCAGCTCAATATCAATACCTCTATCCCGGGAACTCTGGGTAACTTCTGCCCTGTATCCTGCCTGAGAGAACATAGAGGCAACCAGATGCTCAAATTCAATAGGATCCATTTTCAGTAATCTATCAATTTTCCATGTAGTCATAATTCTGCTTCCGGAAATAAAATGGTGGATATCTTATCAGATGGCATTTATCCAATGTTATATTAAGGCACATGTATGAAGATTTTATTGCCATTGATTAAATAGGCAAAGTAATAAATGAATTGAAATAAGTGAGCTTTAAGTAGTGGTAGATGTAGAAATATGATCCTTATTTGATCGTATGCTGGTCAGGTGATTTTTGTGGACGAACTGGAAAAAATCAGAAATGAAAAACTTGAGAAGCTCAAGAAATCTCTGCAACAGGAAGATTCCGGGCCAGGACCCGTAGATGTTACTGATTCAGATGTAGATGACTTTATTATGAACAACAGAATCGCTGTTGTGGATTGCTGGGCTCAGTGGTGTGGTCCCTGTAAGGTCTTATCTCCTGTGATTGACAGACTTGCAGAAAAATACAGGGGAAGAGTAGCATTTTCAAAGCTCAATACTGATCAGAACAGATCAACATCAATTAAGTTCGGGATTACAAGTATACCTACTCTTCTTGTATTCCGGGAGGGGGAACTGGTTGACCGAATTGTAGGTGCGGTACCAGAAAGCACTATTATAAACAGACTTGAACTCCTGATACAATGAGGGAATAAGAATGTCACATAAGCCTCGCATAGTAAAAAGTCCCAGGATAGGACTGCTTGAGATCAAATCAAAACCGTATTACATAGTTGCCTCAGTTGAGGTGGGAAATACAACTACCAAATGCATACTGACTGCTACAAATATGGAGACCGGTAAGACACATATTGTAACCCGTTGCATAAGGATGACCCGTGATGTAAGGGATCCCCTGCCGGGAGAAAGGGTTTTTGGAAAGACCCTGACAGGAGTTGAACTTACCCGCCAGTCTATAGCAGAACTTGTAAGGGATACCCTGCTGGGAGCCGTTAACAGGGCTAATATGGATATAAAGACCGATATACATTTTGTTGTTCGTTCAACAGGTGTTGTTGCCGGATTTGATCTGCCTGAAGAGGTTGGGGAATTTATAAAGGCACTGGCAGACGGGTGTTTAATGGCAGGGATCCCACCTTCAAGAATGACTCCTGCAATGTCTGTTAATAATCTTCCTACCAGGTTCAGGAAGCATAGCAAAATGGAAAAGGTGGTTTTTGATGGAGCTGTAGCAAGTGTTATACCACCTGTGGGATCAACCGGTGTAGAAATTGTTGCTAATGAAATGGAAGGTGAACTGGCGACTGCAGGAATTAAAGAAGGAGCTAAGTGGACTGATGTTGATTTCAGAAACCCCTGCATTTCAATGGACTTTGGTACAACTCTGGATGGAAGAATTACGAACTCAGATCATCCCTACGCAAAGACAGTTGGGAACTACTGCGGACTTGCAGGTGCCATACCCGATGCCCTGATCAAGGGTACAGGCCTGGTTGATGTCTATCTGGGCACCGTCCTTGATGTATTCAACGGGAAGACCGCAGGATGGCTTAAAACGAAACTCAAAAAAGGTACGATTAAAGAATACTCAGCTCGAGTAATGGAGCAAATTTCAATTGAGGTAGTTCCTGAAAGTGTAAATAGATATGGAAGTGTACCTGTAAATCCTGCAGCTGCAAAGGAAATGGGGGTTGTGCTGATCGGATGTGATGTGGGAGAAAACGGATCTGGAATTGATAAAGTATCTGAGATCGGAGCTGAGATATATAGCAATGAAAGTATGGAGATATTATTTGCTGTTATTGATGACGTAATGGCCAGGATCGCATGTAAACTGGTAAAGGTAGCAATGGATAATGGTCTTGTACCTGAGAACATATCTATCGGCATAACAGGAAGGGCTGCAATAACCGGCAACAAGCCTTCAATCATACTCCGGTATCTGGAGAATCTGAATATCCGATCTGATATTGATCAGCATGTTGTATTCGTGGATGATGGCCTTGCAAGAGGGGCTGCGGTAATGGCACGATGCATGAACTCACTTGGCACTCCCTTCAATCCCCTTGGAGGTTTGAGTGGAGGTAAATGCATAATGGCTGAACGCATGAAACTCCAGAGTCACTGAATTATTGATATTGCACCTAAGACCGGAGTCATTCAGTGTTGACATTTTCTTGGAGACCTTTTTGTCTATTGCATTCGTCCAGAAGGGCTCTTTCAACAGCTCTTTTATGGACCTCTGCAGATTCATGTATCCCACCATGTGTTCCTCTTACTGCTCTGCAGGGATACTGCTGAACCAGAAGTCCTGCCATCGAAGGTGCTTCCTTCACATTGACTCCTTTCAGCTTGTCTGCCATATACCATGTACTTCCACATGGAGCACCTCTTATCACCCGGACTTCGGATACTTTATCCTCGGATAGGCTGATCTCAAGTTCAGGGGTTCCAAGCTTTGAGGTAAAATCAGAGGTGAAAGTATTTTCCCTGAGTGTACAGCATATTTCATCATTCTCAATATAAATTCCAGAGTCCCTGGATATTTTCTGAAGTTCCTGTACTGGTGCGCGTGACCTTCCACCGGGTACTATAAGAGCTTTGACCTCATTATTTGCAGCCAGGTTTGCTATTGCTGAGGTGAGGTCCGGATGAAGCGAATAGGTGATTATAATATCTGCGTCAAAGACTTCATAATTAAATCCCGTTTTTTCAAGAAACTGAAGTGGCTCGTCTATTAACTGGGGTACATTTTCAGGTAACTGAGCTACTATTGCTTCAAGTCCGGTTTTCGATCTTAGAGTTTCTACAAGGCGTCTGCCGTATTTTCCCCGTGTAATGATTCCTATAATTGTCATTTTGCAATAAGGATATAGATATATGAACTTATATATTATACGCGGATTCTGGTAATAATTACAGAGAAAAATTATTGAAATCTGAATTGATTTACCCGGAAGTATTTTTATGAGAGGAAAACTGATCACGTTCGAGGGTATTGATGGTGCAGGCAAATCTACCATTGTTTCATTGCTCAGGTCATCTGGGAGTATGGAAGATGTAGTTTTTACAAGGGAGCCTACTGATAGCTGGCTTGGCAGAACCGTTGAAACTGCGATTCATTCAGATACTGATCATCTTGCAGAGCTGTTTCTATTTACTGCCGATCATGCACAGCATATATCAAAGGTCATACGCCCGGCAGTAAACAATGGTATATCTGTAATATCTGACAGGTATTCTGACAGCACATATGCATACCAGGGAATGACACTTGCCGGAATGTTTGATGACCCTGTAAAATGGGCTCAGGATATTCGAAAAGAATGGACCATTATACCCGATCTTACAATTCTTTTGGATATTGATCCTGCAATTGCTGTTAAAAGATGTGGTAACAGGGGTGAACAGACAAAGTTTGAAAAACTTGAATTTCTCCAGGGGGTGCGTTCGAATTATTTAAGGCTTGCAGAACAGGATCCTGATAGATTCATTGTAGTGGATAGTTCAGGCTCTGCAAAAGAGGTTGCAGAAAAAATATCTCTGATAATAAGCCCACTACTGGAAAAATAATATCAATTTACAACTTATTTTTATCTGCAAATCTGATGAGTTCCTCTCCCAGTTCCCTTACATATTTTGGATTGAGGTTAAAACGACTGCGTTTCTGTCCTCCTCTTTCCTTTGCAATCTCAACGTATTCTTTTTCATATCTCTCACTTGAGGTAAGACTTATGGTCAAAAACCAGCCCGCACCCATTTTGATCTCTGCATATTTAATGTCATTTTTATCATCATTTTCCATATTATCACCTTGTAATCCTGATATATCTTCATCTATTCTGATACAGAACAGATAGGGGTATTGATCCATTGTGTATGGCCGTTGATACCAGTGCTCCAGAAAATCCTGATTCAGAGATGTTCTTAATATCCTCACAGTTTCTGACTCCACCTCCAAGCAGCATCTTATGACTGGAGATAGATGCCATTTTACCTATAAGTTCAGTATCCACACCGGATGAAGTACCTACCTTATAAAGATCCAGGAATATTATGTCACAGATATCCAGATCATTAAGTTCTTCTATAATATCCAGTGGGTTTTCGGATATACCGGAATCATACTTGAGTACTTTCCCATTTATCATATCAATACTTACACTTATCTGTTTCGGAAATTCTGATGCAGCTTCCTTAATTGTCTTAAAGGTGGCAGTTTCTGTACCAAGGACCACAGTATCTGCCAGTTTCATTGCATCTGCAACTTCATCCATAGATGTGATTGCATAATCAAGCAATGTATCTGTTTTTTGTGATATTTCTGTGATAGCTGCCGAATTTGCATCCTGTCTGCCTTTATTCTGTAACCTGTTAAGATCTGCAATATATACTTCATCAGGCACGAGTTCGTTAATGATTTCTATAGGGTCTGATGTGGTGCATATATTACTGAAGTTACTGATAGGCACATATTTGTCCCGCTGACCCCTGACCGCGTGGACTACACAATTATTAAATATATCCAGTACAAGTAAGACTCGAAACATATTTAATGAATACATTATTTCATGATATATAAAAAGAGGGTAGCCCGATGAAACTACTTATAAGTCCAATCAATCCACAGGAAGCCATCAGTGCTGCAAACGGCGGTGCTGATATCATTGATGTTAAAAATCCCCGAGAAGGATCACTTGGTGCCAATTTCCCATGGGTGATACGGTCTGTTAAAGAGGCAATAGGTTCCTTGAAACCAGTAAGTGCGACGATTGGAGATTTCAATTATAAACCAGGAACCGCTTCCCTTGCTGCACTGGGCGCTGCGGTTGCAGGTTCTGAATATATCAAAGTGGGTCTTTATGATATTCAAACAGAAGAGCAGGCACTTGATATGCTGAGCAATATTACAAGGTCTGTTAAGGACTATGATCCCACAAAAAAGGTTGTTGCTTCCGGATATTCAGATTACAGCCGTGTAAATTCAATCTCACCTTTCCTGCTTCCGGAAATAGCATCACGCTGCGGGGTTGACGTTGTTATGGTAGACACTGCTCTAAAAGATGGCAAATCAACCTTTGATTTTATGTCAGAAGAAGAGCTTAAAAAGTTTGCAAATATGGCTCAAATATCTGGTCTGGAATGTGCAATTGCAGGTACACTCAAATTTAATGATCTTCCAATGATTGGCAGGATCGCTCCTGATATAATAGGGGTCAGGGGGATGGTATGCGGTGGTGACCGAAATAGCTGCATCCAGGAGGAGCTTGTCAAGCAACTCAGGCAGAAGATGTATGATCTATAGATAGATAGATAGATAGATAGATAGATAGATAGATAGATAGATAGATAGATAGATAGATAGATAGAT
>SKZM01000170.1 GCA_007127385.1 Methanosalsum sp. | reverse complement strand
TCTATGACCCTGAAAAAGGTGATCCGGACGGTGGAATTGAACCAGGAACCGCGTTTGACGACTTGCCGGAAGATTGGGTCTGTCCGGAGTGCGGTGCCGATAAAAGTGCGTTCGAACCATGCGATTAAGGAGTATGAAAGATGAAAAAACCTTATTGTCTATCTTCCCAACTTTGAAATCATTTTCTGCCATAGTATGCCCTCGCTATTTCACAAACCTGGTCTACAACTTCTAGAGGATCTGATCCTACAAGAACACTTACCGGCTCTTTTCCTACTGCACCAGTCTCATAAAATATTTTAGGGACCTGCCCATCAACTGATCGGACTGCTTCCTGGACCTTCCATGGCATTGACATCCCTTCAGCCTGTTTAATTTCATCAGGTTCCCTGCTCCGGTCAATCAAGCCAAACAACCACTTATTCTCACGGCAATAGTCCTCAAGCCAGCTGACCAGTTCAGGATCATTGGCAAAATCGATTCCTGCACGATAGGAAGGATCCACTTTCCTTAGCTCTAGCATGAGCCGGGCCATGTGACTTGAAGCTGCAAATTTCACATCTCCTGATGCATGGGGCATACCATTAACAACAGTGATCCTTCCATCAACTGCCAGAACATCATCTGTATCCCTTGCAGAAGATCTTGCATAGACAAGATTTGTCCTCACTTCAGGTATCAGAGAAGTAAACTCAGAACACTTCTCAAGATTTTGCAATGCAAAGTACATTCTTCCATACATTTCAATCGTTTCATCGTCTGTCATATATGATCACATCCTCAATTATTCAGAACTGGAAATATCCTGCAGGTATTACATAAATCTAAAATATGTGCCACATGCCTGCTGCCTGTATAGTTCCAGCAAAGTCTCGGTATCCACCAAATTATGCACTGTGTAGTAGTTCTGCACAAGGAGTATATCATATTTATCAATGCAGCAAAATATGCTGAAAATTGATATCTCAGGAACAAATATTGCAGGATACGTCTGAACCTTGAATTTATATATTATGTAATTGAATGATGATCGAGACAGATTATCACAGAAAGCAGCAAATAATGGATCAACAATCCATGAACTTAATATAATTATACAGCGGTGAACCCATGGACAGGCTTGAATTAATAAAGAGAAATGTTCAGGAAATAGTGACTGATGAGCAACTTATTGATCTTCTTAACAATAAAGATAAGCCCACGGCATATGTAGGATATGAACCCAGCGGCAAGATCCACATGGGCCATGTACTTACAGTCAATAAACTGATTGACCTGCAGAATGCAGGGTTTGAAATCACAGTACTTCTGGCAGATGTACATGCATTCCTCAATAAAAAAGGTACAATGGAGGAGGTGCGTGAAACTGCCGATTACAATAAAAGATGTTTCATCGCCCTTGGACTTGATCCGGAAAAGACCGAATTTGTATATGGATCAGATTTTCAGCTGGACCCCGAATATATGCTCAATGTTCTCAGGCTCACAAGTACAACTTCACTCAATCGCGCCCGCAGAAGCATGGATGAGGTTGGCAGACAGATGGAAGACCCAAATGTATCCCAGATGGTCTACCCCATAATGCAGGCAATTGACATTGCAATGCTCAATGTCGATGTAGCTGTTGGTGGAATTGATCAGAGGAAGATACATATGCTTGCAAGAGAAGGACTGCCAGGTCATGGGTTCAAGGTTCCGGCCTGTATCCATACTCCCATATTGCTGGGCCTGGATGGAACCAAGATGGCATCCTCAAAGAACAACTACATATCAGTTGATGACAGTGAAGAGGATATCCAGAGAAAAATGAAAAAGGCATTCTGCCCTGCCGGTGAAATCAAAGATAATCCCGTACTTGCACTATTCCAGTACCATATATTACCACGGTACAATAATGTTGTATTCTACAGGCCGGAAAAATACGGCGGTGAGATTGTATGCAGGAATTACCAGGAACTTGAAGAAATTTTCCAGTCCGGAGAACTTCATCCAATGGATCTGAAAAATGGAGCTGCTCGGTATATGAATATGCTACTTGAGCCTGTAAGAAAGATTCTTGCCTGAAAGGCTGAATATCCGGCTTATACACAAACCTTTTATTTTTATATTTCCTATCTGTAGTATGGCTATTTTTTATAAATAGGGGGAGAAAAATAAATGTTATTTACATATCAGGATTCTACAGAGCTGCCGGTTCAGCGTGATTTTATTCAGGACCTGCAGGAGCTTGTCAATGTGTGCAGAACTGTCATACCACTGGAAAAATCCGCAATCAATATAAAACATGACAGGGACCAGAGCAGATCAGAAGCAGATAAAAAGGCTGAAGAGCTTGAGAATCTCAAAAATGAGATTGTGGGCTATATAACAGATATTTCAGGATATGAAGATTATGAAGAAATATCAAAGGTAAAAAAAGAGATTGTTGATAGCTCTAAATCAATAGTTTTCCGTGAGACAGAAACACTACAGGAAGAGATTGAAAAGGTTGAGAAAACAGCCCATAATGACATAGAAGCCCTTGAATCAAGGATTCTGTCAATACTAAGCCCTTTTTTTGCAGATTATATATACAATACCCATAGAAGATACAAGGCTTCAATGAAAGACAGTTTTTTGCAGGGTACGGTCCTCGGTAAAAGCAATGGAATGGAATATACTCTGGAAGTAACATTTGCACAGGATGTGGTCACTGTTGAGAATCTTTGCGGAGAACTGTCACTTCCAACTCTTAAAAAATCAGGAATAATTCATAAAGAAGATAAACTCAAAATGATGGATGTTTCCGATTTTACACTATTCTCGGCTATATACGAGCCCGAACATATTGATGCCATATTTGAAGACAAGGATGGGGAACAGAAGTTCAGAGTAACCTCTGATGATGGAAGATACGTCGTATACTTTGATGAGAATGATATTACAGAAGATAACCGTCTTGCAGGTTCACTGGATATGAAAAATATTGAAATTCTGGTTCAGGAACTCAAAACATATCTTCAGGAATATGTGAAGTCCAATAAACTGACCCAGATAACGCTTGATGGCGAGGATGCTCTGGCCAGTAACCTAATTTTTGACACCCTCGTAATCATTGCCAGACAGTATGCAGATATTGTCAGAGAGTGTCTGGAAAGGGCATATGTCAAGAATGAAATATCCATCAAGATCCAGCAGGCTGATGATACCCGAACTGAAAAATACATAACAAAAGAAGAGCTTTACAATCAGCTTTCAGATATCGGAGATCAGGGACGTGAACTTGCTGAAATACTTCATGTCAGTGACCCTGAAATCAAGCCAATTGAGTAAGATATATACATTAGTTAGCACTTTGAAAATATGTGAAAAAAAATGCACTCTTTAGAGTGCACTTTCATCTCTTTCCCCTGTCCTTATTCTAATAGCATTTTCAACAGGATATACGAAGATCTTACCATCTCCAATATTGCCGGTAGAGGCGCTTTCCCGGATAACGGATACAATTCTATCCACTGAATCATCAGGCACCACGATCTCTATCTTTATCTTTGGAAGCAGATCAACACTATAGGTCCTTCCTCTCCACTGCTGTACAATTCCTTTCTGTTTTCCTCTGCCTTCCACATGAACGGCAGTCATACTTTCAAAGCCGGCACCTTCAAGTGCTGCTTTAACATCACCGAATTTTGTATTTCTGATAATTGCTTCAATCTTCTTCATACAGATCACCTGCCCCCGCTTTCAAGTATGAATTCAGGGTATGCCCTTACACCATGTTCACCTATGTCAAGACCCTCAATTTCCTCAGTCTCTGAAACTCTCAGTCCTATCAGGGAATCAATGATCCTGAATAATATATAGGATAAACCAAAAGCCCATACTATACTGACCACTACACCTATAAGCTGTATTGCAAACTGACTGAATCCACCATAGATCAGGCCAACTCCTTCTGCTGCATATACTGCATCTGCAAGTATTCCATTACCCATTCCAATTGAAAATATTCCAACCGATAACAGACCCCAGCTTCCTGCATAACCATGTACTGAAATGGCACCTACCGGATCATCCACCTTAAGAACATTCTCATTGAACATGACACCTGCATACAGAATGATTCCTCCGATTATCCCTATAACAAGTGCTGACCAGTTGGCAACAGATCCACAAGGTGCAGTGATAGACACAAGTCCTGCAAGAAGTCCATTTGCAGTTAATGAGGGATCCGGTTTTCCGGTCTTAAACCAGGTAATCAGCAGCACAGTAAGAGCTCCTGCAGCACCGGATAAGAATGTGTTAACTATTACCAGATTCATGTAAGCATCATTTGCATCCAGTGTACTGCCACCATTAAATCCTACCCACCCAAAGGCAAGTATCAGGGTTCCAAGAAAAGCAAATGTAAGATTGTGTCCGGGAATGACCATTGGTTCACCATTCCTGAACTTACCAAGTCTTGCTCCCACCACCATTGCACCTGCAAGGGCTGCATAACCACCAATTGAATGTACAACACCTGACCCTGCAAAATCATGTAATCCGGCACCTACTGCCGTTACCAGAGGACTTGCAGATCCTGCAAGAATTGACATTTCCCCATCCCCCCATACCCAGTGTCCGTGGATCGGATAAATGAAAGCCACCATCAGGATCGTGAATGCAAGATAACCTTTCAGAGTGGTCCTTTCAGCCATTGTACCTGAAACAATAGTAGCCCCGGTAGCTGCAAAGACCATCTGGAACCACCAGCTGTTCCACAGTGAATTATCAGCTCCTGATAGAAGAAACTGATCTGTTCCGACAAGGCCGTATGCCGATGCCCCATACATTATCCCCCATCCAACAAGCCAGTAGATAACCACACCAAGTGATATGGTTATAAGGTTCTTCATAAGGATATTGGCAGTGTTTTTAGTTCTTGTAAGACCAGCTTCCACAAGTGAAAAACCTGCATGCATGAAAAAAACAATTGCTCCTGCCAGAATTATCCATATAAATGTAAGAGCAGTCTCAAGGTTTGCAATTGATTCTGTAGTTTCATCAATATCAGCTGCAGATACAGGTACTGTGAGCAATAGGCACAGAACCACGGCAGCCAACATAACTATTCCTGTTTTCGAAATGTAATTGGAATTTAAATGTTCTATCATCCATATCACCTATACGGTATACGGTAATCTCTTACCGAGTTAATAATATATATAATTAACTATTGGTGTGTGAAAAAATAAAATAGATTCTAAATCAGGATATTCTAAAGATACAGGTCAAAAGAGATTACCAGTCAAACATTCCCCAAACATATGACACATCTCTTCTGACAAGGTATTTCCTTATCTCATCTATGAAAATTTATTGCCAGGGCAAAAGGAGCGGCAAGTGCGATATATGCAGGTCCAACGGTGCTGTATTAAACACAGGGTTTGCCTGAGGCAGCCACATAATCGCTGCAAGTATAATATCAATTCCAGAGCAATTCCGTAAAATATCCAGGAATTTTTGAACAGATCTCTGTTTATTGATGACTGTCTTCTGGTACGTGATATCAGTACATTTGCAATCTGGCAGACAATTATTGCAGCAAAAAAGGCAGTTATTGCCTGACTGTATAGAAGATCACCGGATGAAAGTGTATTACCCTATGTCCATCCACCAACCAGATATTATCTAGAAAAATTTAAGTGAGAGATTTCAAATGCAACTACTTTATTGCAAAATCATTCATATTTCCTGATGATCTCATCAAAAGCGTCCACCACAGAGGATAGTTTATCACGACCCACACCGTATGTACTCAATTTAAAATTTTTTGTAAGTCCGGGTTTGATCCCATGGATATTGCGTGCCTTGAGTTCTTTATACAGGAAATAGCGGCCACCTTTTGCATTCTGGGATATTTCATATAGAACAGGTGCCTCAAAAAACATCAGATCATGATTGTGAGGGGTCTCACCCATCTGTCTCAGGCCCATATTGCCAAGCTTTTCTGAAAGCCATCGGGCATTTTCAACTTCTGTGTTCCATTCGCGGACCCTTTTTACCACAGCAGGGAAAGATGCAAGCATGGTCATTATAGAAACTCCCCTTGCAGTGCATCCAAGCATTTCAACTTCCTTTTTTTTATGTGTAGAGGATTTTCTAAACACAATATCAGCATATTCTTCACTGGCGCCAAGAATGCCAATTGGTCCTGCTGAAGCCATTGATTTATGGCCGCTTCCGACTATGAAATCAGCCCCGATTTTACCTGCATCAACCGGCATCCTTCCAACAGAATATGCTCCGTTGAGAATAAG
>SKZM01000221.1 GCA_007127385.1 Methanosalsum sp. | reverse complement strand
GGGAAGATGCAGCAGTTTGTAGATTTTTTCATCTTCAAAGACCCTGATCAGATCATCAAGAATAGGTAATACCGAGAATGGGTTCATCATTCCAACCCTGATCTTAAAATGTTCAGGGATCTGGCATAGCATATTCAGAAGTTCCGGAAGGGAGGATTGAATGTCAGCTCCATACTGGCCATTATCCTGAGAAGTTATCCAGACCTCTCTGCATCCTTCTGAGATAGCTTTTTTTACATCATCGACTATATCTTGAGGATCAAATGATGTCAGGGGACCCCTTGCATCCCTCACGATACAGTATGAGCAGCGGTGATTACATCCCTGGGATATCTGGCATATATGGATGTTTGGATTATGTCGTATTCGGTCCACGTTTAAAAAACCTTCAGGCACACCTGAAAGCAATTCTATTCTATCTTTAACGGATCCGTTGTTTGAATTCTGGATTTTGTCCAAAAGATTTCCTATTTCTTTTATTGAATTGACTCCAAGAATATGGGTCCGAGAATTTGCTTCCCTAATGTCCTTCATCTGCACCTGAGGCATGCATCCAGTTACAACCAGTTCTCTTTCAGTCTTTCCAATCTCACTGATTTTGTGCAGGATCTTTTTTTCAGTTGTTGATTTGACAGTACAGGTATTTATCACAACAGCCTGTGCACTGATTTCATCATCAACGAGCTCATGCCCGTATTCATTGATCGTTGCAGCCATTATTTCTGCAGATGCCTGATTTGCAGAACATCCATAATTCAGTATATGAACTTTCATTTTAAGAGGTATGGTTTAATGTCACTTATTCAATTCTGCTTTGTGGATACAGATCATCTGAACTTCACTTTATTCTGAGAGGAGTAGCTTCTTTGTCATGAATATAGATTGCGTCTGTAAACTTTACAACACCCGAGCTTCCCATTGTGATTGTATTGACTCTTGCATCTCCTTCTCCAAAAAGATTTGCTTCTTTAAGGAACTGTCCCGATGTTACTCCTGTTGCAGCAAATATCACGTCTTTACCAGGAACCAGTACTCTGATATCAAGTACGTCATTTAGATTCTCTTCCATGATGCCCATTTTTTCCAGCCGGGGTATCTTTTCCTTTTTCTCCCTCTCAATCTCATCGCTGGATTTTTTATTTGCAACAGCAGGAAGCACAAGCCTTGCAATTATTTTTCCACCCAGGATCTTCATTGCAGCTGCTGTCAGCACAGCTTCACCCGAGCCACCGGATCCCATTACAACATGAACGCCAGAACCCCTGATAGCAGTTGCAACACCGGGCATGAGATCTCCATCGGAAACCAAATTAACTCTTGCGCCTGCTCTCCTTACTTCTTCGATCAGTTCCTGATGCCGGGGTCTGTCAAGTATGACAACCACAAGTTCCTCGACAGTTCTGTTAAGCGCCTTTGCAACGATTTGCAGATTTTCTGAAACCGGAGCGTCCAGGTCGATTTTCTGATCTGGATGATTTTTTTCATATTTAACGACATCTGATCCGACTACAATCTTGTCCATATACACATCAGGACCGTGAAATAGACCACCTGGCTCTGCCATCGCCATTACAGATATCGATCCAGGAACTCCGTCTGCAGTCAGATTTGTTCCTTCCAGTGGGTCTACTGCAATATCAACTTCCAGATCACCTTTACCTGTCCCCACATCTTCCCCAATATATAACATGGGTGCTTTATCCCTCTCTCCTTCACCAATTTTGATGGTACCTTTCATATCCAGACAGTTTAGCATTCTTCTCATTGATTCTACTGCAACCTGGTCTGCATAGTTCTTGTCCCCTCTGCCGATCTGATGTGCAGCGGCAATGGCTGCTGCTTCTGTCACATTTACCAGGCGCGGAAGAAGTGCTTGCTCAATTGGCCCGGCGCTTTTCATCATTATCTCACATTTTGTCTGAGCATCCATTATGATCCAACCATAAATTTGACAAATTTACATAATATGACGTTAGTTAATTTGATTTTTCTAAAATGAATCTGAAATACATTTATTATCGTGTTCTAAATGATGGCTCAGTTGTATGAACCATTATATAAATTTATGTTACATGTCATTTAAGGTAATCCACAAGCGCTACCCTTTCAATCACAAGATCCGGAATTTTTTCCTTCCCCACTGCATCAATTTCTTCTTCTGTTATATTAAACTGTGTCATTAATATATTTATCTTTGAACTTGAGTATTTTAAAAGAGGTTTTTCATTAATGATCTCTCTTAGCTCTGTAACTGATTCCCTGACATCATTTTCATCTCCTATGATCACAAGGGCCAGCATGTTTTCTCCTTCCCTGACACCCATGGAAAATGCGTCTTCTATCTGTCTTTTCCCGGAAGCATACCTCATTATCTCTATACCAGGGTCATTTGCCAGATTTGAACCATTTTCAATGGATGAAAGGGCCTTTTCAATTGCAAACATGATATGTTCTTGACCTGCTATTTTATCAGCGTTCATTGCCTGTACAAGGACATTATTGCGGGAAGCTATCTGATTAAGCTGATCCAGGAACTCAGAAACTTTTTTAATGTATGTAATACCTGTTAAAATCATTACATTCATAGGAATTATGACATAATTAATTTTGCATAAGCATATCGGTCACTATATAAATTCTTAGCACCATAATGGTTTACTGCTCATAGGATTGGGAATTATCGATCAATTACTTTATGTATAATATTAATTATTGAATCCTCATACTCATACAAATTTCACAAACTTGGAAAACCAGGAGATAACCAATGTATAATTTAGAATGCATAGACTGTGGAAACAAATATTCGAAATCAGATGTCGTTTATACCTGTAAATGTGGTGGTCTTCTTGATATAATTTATGACTATGCTAACATAAATATTGATATGGAGAAATTGAAATATGAACCTCCTACAGTTTGGAAATACCGCGATCTACTTCCAATAACCGGTAATCCTGTAACTATTTATGAAGGTGGTACCCCTCTTTATCGGTGTGATCGCCTGGCTGAAAAGATCGGAGTAAAGGAACTATATGTAAAGCATGAAGGATTGAATCCCACAGGTTCTTTTAAGGATAGGGGGATGACTGTTGGTGTATCTAAAGCGATTGAACTTGGCATGAAGACCGTTGCATGCGCTTCAACAGGAAATACATCTGCTTCACTTGCGATTTACGGAGCAAAGGCCGGAATTCCTGCGATTGTTCTATTACCTGAGGGAAAAGTAGCAATGGGAAAGGTTGCACAGGCATTGATGCATGGTGCAAAGGTTTTGTGCATCAGAGGAAATTTTGATGAGGCCCTTGCTCTTGTGCGAACATTATGTGATCAGGAAAAGTTCTATCTTTTAAACTCCATCAATCCCTATAGGCTGGAGGGCCAGAAAACAATCGGATTCGAGATTGTAGATCAACTTGGACTCAAGGTTCCAGATAGAATAGTGCTACCAGTTGGAAATGCAGGCAACATTACTGCTATCTATAAAGGATTCAAAGAGTTCAGAGAGTTGAAAATAACAGATACAGTCCCAAAAATGTGTGGTATTCAGGCAGTAGGGGCATCCCCGATAGTACAAGCTATTAAGAGTGGTGCAGAATCCATTACTCCAGAATCAAATCCAGAAACTATAGCAACTGCAATACGTATAGGGGATCCGGTGAACGCAAAGAAGGCCCTCAATGCAATAAGGGAGTCAGGAGGAACTGCTGAAACAGTTACAGATGAAGAACTTGTTCAGGCCCAGAGAGATCTTGCACAACTGGAAGGTATTGGTGTGGAACCTGCAAGCGCAACATCTGTCGCAGGACTCAGGAAACTTGTAGAGGCCGGTGTAATAGATAGTGAAGAAACGGTTGTATGTGTCACAACAGGTCATCTCCTGAAAGACCCACAGGAAGTTATTGATGCATGTGACAGGCCTATACTGGTGGATGCAACTATTGAAGCAATAAGGGATGTCGTATTTTCCAAATAATAAATAGAGTATTGAGCAGAATTTGCCAAATATTAAAGGATGGTTGTGGATTATGCAAAAACATTATCGACCAGATGTCATTGAAAAAAAATGGATTTCCAGATGGACTGACAGTAAAATATTTGAGGCTGAACCATATAAAGGCAGCAAATATTTCATTACTGTTCCCTATCCTTACTTGAATGGAATTCTGCATGCTGGTCATACACGTACCTTCACAATAGGAGATGTTATTGCAAGGTACAGGCGCATGCAAGGCTATAATGTATTATTTCCAATGGGATTTCATGTTACAGGAACTCCTATTGTTGGTCTTGCTGAACTTATCCGGAATCGGGATCCCCAGACAATTGAGGTTTATTCCAAACATCACGGAATATCTGATGATAGATTGCAGACACTTAACACTCCTGAAAAAATCGTGGATTATTTCAGTGTAGAGGCAGAAAAATCCATGCATTCTATGGGATATTCGATTGACTGGAGAAGAAAATTCACAACTACCGATGAAACATATAAAAAGTTTATAGAATGGCAATTCAACCATCTTCATGAAAAAGGTCATATTGTAAAGGGATCACATCCTGTGAAATGGTGTCCAAGTGATGATAATCCTGTGGAGGACCACGATATACTCCATGGTGAAGGAGCAACTATTGTAGATTATACTCTCATTAAATTCAGATATGAGGATATGATCATCCCCTGTGCAACACTGCGTCCTGAGACCACATTTGGTGTAACTAACCTGTGGGTGAACCCTGAGGCAGATTATGTCAAGGTCAAAGTTGAAAAACAGGAATCCCATGAACTTTGGATCGTTAGCAGGGAAGCATACGAAAAACTCACCTTTACTGACAGAAATGTTGAACTGGTCGAAACAGTACCTGCCAGGTCCCTTATAGGGATCAAGGTTGAAAATCCACTTACAGGGGATGAACTTATTACCTTACCAGCTTCCTTTGTCAAGGCCGGTAATGGAAGCGGGATCGTTATGAGTGTCCCGGCACATGCTCCTTTTGATTATCTGGCACTGCGGGACCTGTATGATGCGGATCTGAGTGAATATAAGATTACTGAAAATCCAGGGGACATAAAACTCATTTCACTTATTGATGTTCCTGATTTTGGTGAATATCCTGCAGTAGATGCAGTTGAAAAATTCAATATCCATGATCAGAAAGACCCTCGTGCTGAGGATGCCACTAAACTGGTATACAGGCGTGAGTTCCATTCAGGAGTTCTGAAAGAAAACACCGGTAAATATGCAAATATAAAAGTTTCTAAAATAAAAGATATTCTTACTCAGGATCTGATTGAACAGAATATTGGGGAAATATTCTATGAGTTCAGTGAGCCTGTAGTTTGTCGTTGTGGCACTCCATGTGTTGTGAAGATGGTTCGTGGGCAGTGGTTCTTAAATTATTCTGATCCACAATGGAAAGAGATGGTGTATAAATGTATAGAACAGATGGATATAATTCCTGAAGAACTTCGTGTTGAATTCAACAATAAGGTTGACTGGCTGAAGGATAAAGCATGTGCCAGGAAAAAAGGTCTTGGAACAAGATTACCTTTTGATAAGGACTGGCTTATTGAATCACTTGCAGATTCGACGGTCTATATGGCCTATTATATTATTTCAAAATTTTTAACAGAAAATATCAGATCAGAGAATCTAACTAAAAAACTCTTTGATTATGTTTTACTTGATGTGGGTACCCTGGAGGAAGTTTCAGAAGACTGCGGCCTGGATATAAATATTATCGAAGGCATGAAGGGGGATTTTGAGTACTGGTATCCTGTTGATATGCGTACTTCAGGTAAGGACCTTGTCCCAAATCATCTTCTATTCTTCCTCTTCCACCATGTTGCCATATTTGATGAAGATAAATGGCCAAAGACAATTGCAGTTAATGGTTTTGTTTCACTTGAAGGAGAGAAAATGAGTAAATCCAAAGGTCCCCTTCTAACTATGAACGAAGCTGTACGAACATACGGTGCAGATGTCACCCGTATGTATATTCTCTCATCTGCTGAACAGACACAGGATGCTGACTGGAAGAACAGTGGTGTGGAAGCTGCAAAAAAGCAAATAGAAAGGTTCTATACATTTTCCCGGGAAATAATTGATTCTTATAGTGAAGAGGCTTTCCTTTCAGGAGACGAAACCTCTGAAATTGAACATATTGATAAATGGCTTCTTAGTAAAGTTCAAAGGCGTATCGACCAGACCAACGTCTCACTTGATCAGATAAAGACCAGAAATGCTCTTCAAAATTCATTTTTCCTCATGTTCAATGATATAAGATGGTATCAGAGAAGGGGAGGAGTGAAGCTTCTGCCATATATTCTTGATGTGTGGGT
>SKZM01000076.1 GCA_007127385.1 Methanosalsum sp. | reverse complement strand
AGTATACAGGCATCAAGCTGATGGAAGGTTTTGGTCAAACAGAGACAATAGTCACAATTGCTACTTATCCCTGGATGGAACCAAAGCCCGGTTCAATGGGCAAGCCATCTCCTGAATATACCATAGAACTGCTGAACCCTGAAGGAAAACCATGCGATGCTGGAGAAGAAGGAGAAATTGTCATCAATACCAGGGATGGTAGTCCAATTGGAATATTCTGCGGCTATCGCTCAGATCCTGAAAAAACAAACTCAGTGTGGAAAGATAATTATTATCATACCGGTGATATGGCATGGATGGATGAAGATGGATATTACTGGTTTGTGGGAAGATCGGATGATATTATCAAAACATCTGGATACCGTGTTGGACCTTTTGAGGTAGAAAGTGCCCTGATAGAACATCCTTGCGTGCTGGAATGTGCTATAACAGGTATTCCTGATGAGATCCGGGGACAGGTTATTAAAGCATCTATTATATTGGCTAAAGGATATGCTCCGGATGAAGAACTTAAAAAAGAGCTCCAGGAGCATGTGAAAAGTGTTACAGCACCTTACAAGTATCCACGTGTTATAGAATTTGTAGATGAATTGCCAAAGACAATAAGTGGTAAGATACGCAGGGTGGAAATACGTGAACATGATTCTGAAAGTTCCAAGAAAGATAAATTGAAAAGTATGTAAATTTTAGATTCTGTATGAAGTAAGGGTTATAATATGCTAGCAAAATCCGATATTAAAGAACCATACCCCGTAATACATATAATTGAATGTAAAGGATGTGGTCGTTGTGTTCTTGATTGTCCAAAAAGTGTTCTTGAATTAAGTAACGACCTCAATGAACGGGGCTATCATTATATTGTATATTCAGGGGCAGGATGCACTGGCTGTGGAAATTGTTATTATACCTGTCCTGAACCGTCTGCATTAGAAGTGCATTTACCAATCAGGGAAAAGTAATATTCAGGAGATATACTTATGGCGACACAATTGATCAAAGGTAATTCTGCAGTTATAATCGGTGCATTATATGCAGGATGTGATTGTTTCTTCGGCTACCCGATAACTCCTGCAAGTGAAATACTTCACGAGGCATCTACTCACTTTCCAAAGTTAGGAAGAAAATTTGTTCAGGCGGAATCCGAAGAAGCTGCAATAAATATGGTTTATGGAGCAGCAGCTGCAGGTCATAGGACAATGACCGCTTCATCAGGACCTGGTATAAGTCTGAAACAGGAAGGTATATCTTATCTAGCAGGAGCAGAACTTCCCTCTGTGATAGTTGATATAATGAGAGCAGGTCCCGGACTTGGAAATATTGGACCGGAGCAGGGCGACTATACTCAGGTAGTGAAGGGAGGAGGCCATGGGAATTTCAGAAATATTGTCCTTGCTCCCAACTCAGTTCAGGAAATGTGTGATATGACAATAAAAGCATTTGAATTATCTTTCAAGTATCGCAATCCGGCTTTTGTGCTTGCAGACGGAGTTCTTGGACAGATGGTTGAGCCCTTAAAGTTTCCGGAAAATGCAGTCAAACCTGAACCGGATACCTCATGGGCTGTATGCGGTAATGCAGAGACCCGGCAGAACCTGGTGAGTTCTATATTCCTTGATTTTGACCAGCTTGAAGAGTTCAATTTCCAGTTGCAAAAAAAATATGAGTTAATTAAGGATAAGGAAGTGGATTATGAAGAGTATCATGTTGAAGATGCTTCCATAGTCCTGGTTTCCTATGGAATAAGCAGCCGTATTTGCAGGTCTGCAGTTGATGCTGCACGTAAAGAAGGGCTGAAAGTAGGATTGTTCAGACCAAAGACACTATTCCCGTTCCCTGAGGACGAACTAAAGAAAATAGCAGATTCACATGAATGCACTTTTATTTCTGTAGAAATGAGCAATGGACAGATGAAAGAAGATATTATTATGGCCACCAGGTTCACAAGACCGGTTGAACTTGTTAACCGAATGGGTGGAAATCTTGTTACACTAGATGAAGTAATGGATTGTATATATAAAGTTGCAGGTAAGGAGGAATAAAATGGCTGAAAAAGTCCTTAAAAGACCGGATTCAATGTATGCTGAGTTTACGCGCAAAGGAGGCGCTGCTCCTACTGCAACACATTACTGTCCTGGATGTGGGCATGGTATTATTCATAAGCTTATAGCTGAGGCAATGGATGAATTGGAAATACAAGATCGCAGTGTGATGATTAGCCCGGTAGGCTGTGCAGTATTTGCATACTATTATTTTGATTGTGGAAATCTCCAGGTAGCACATGGCAGGGCTCCTGCTGTAGGTACTGGAATGTCCAGGGCGAGGGACGATTCCATAGTTATGGCATATCAGGGTGATGGAGATCTTGCATCCATTGGATTGAATGAAACTATCCAGGCAGCTAACCGTGGAGAAAAAATTGCAGTTTTCTTTGTTAATAATACAGTATATGGAATGACTGGCGGGCAGATGGCACCAACTACTATGATAGGTGAAAAGACAGTTACCTGTCCTGAGGGAAGATGTGCAGAAGAAGCCGGATATCCACTGCACATGGCAGAGCTACTGAATGAGCTGAAAGCACCTGTGTTCATTGAACGTGTTTCTGTTTCAGATATATCTCACATAAGAAAAGCTAAAAAAGCTGTAAAAAAGGCATTGCAGGTTCAGAAAGAGGGTAAAGGATATGCTTTTGTGGAATTTCTTGCAGCTTGCCCCACAAATCTCAGGCAAAGCAGTGAACAGAGTATAAGGTTCATAAATGAAGAGGTGGAAAAAGAATTTCCTCTCAAGAATTTCCGGAATCTATCTGAGCAGGTACATCCCATTGTAAGAGGCAAAAGTGATTATTCAAAAGAAGCGCTTGACAATATATTTGATCTGGAACATGATTCTTCAATGGATTCAATGGATATTCCGGACTTTGACCAGATTGGTGTTAAAATAGCAGGCTTTGGAGGGCAGGGTGTACTGAGTATGGGCTTAATACTGGCCCGTGCAGCCTGTGATGAACAGCTTCATGTTTCCTGGTATCCTTCCTATGGTCCCGAGCAGAGAGGAGGAACATCAAATTGTTCTGTAATAATTTCAGGCAGTTCCATTGGCTCACCGGTAGTTTATCAACCCGATATCCTGGTTGCCTTCAATCGTCCCTCTTTAGAAAAGTTTGCAAAAGATGTGAAGAAAGACGGAGTTATAATCTATGATTCTACTGTTGGAGACTGTGATACTATCGTCCCTGAAGGAATAACTTCAATATCAGTACCTGCAACTAGAATAGCAATGGAAGCAGGCTCCAAAAAAGGAGCAAATACAGCTATGCTGGGAGTAATGCTGGCTATAGGCAGAACCAGACTGTCAGATGATGCATTTAATAGAGCAATTGAAGAAACTTTTGCGCATAAACCAAAGCTTATATCCCTTAATCAGAAGATTCTCAATGATGCTACTGAATGGACAAAAAGTAATGTGGAATAAGCTCCTGAAAAAATTCACGAGCTTTTTTCTAACTTTATCTATTTTTGCAACAGTTCCTGTGCCATTCCCCTCAATTTGAACTTCTGTACTTTACCACTGGCTGTCATTGGATATTCATCAACGATGAAGACATGTTTTGGAACTTTGTACCTTGCGATTTTACTGATAGCATAATCCCTGATATCAGCTTCTGTGAGGTCTGAATTATTCTGCAGTATAACAAAAGCACCAACGATTTCACCGTATTTATCATCAGGAATGCCAATGACCTGTGCATCTTTTATTCCAGGGACTGTATAGAGAAATTCTTCAATCTCTTTTGGATAAATGTTTTCTCCACCACGGATGATCATATCCTTGATTCTGCCGGTAATACTGTAATAACCATCTTTATCCATGATGGCAAGATCCCCGCTGTGCAGCCATCCATCTTCATCAATTGCTTTTTGAGTCATTTCCGGCATTTTATAATATCCCTTCATAACATTGTATCCTCTGCAGCATATCTCTCCAGGCTGATCAGGACCCAGTGTTTCACCGGTTTTAGTATCTATTATCTTAACTTCTATTTCAGGCAATGAGGTACCTACTGTATTTACTCTTTTTTCCAGTGGATCGTCGGTACTTGTTTGTGTAAATACAGGAGAAGCTTCAGTCAGTCCATAAGCAATTGTGATCTCGTCACAGTTCATATCATTCATTACTTTTTTCATAGCTTCGGTGGGGCATGGAGAACCTGCCATAATTCCAGTTCGGAGTGAGGAGAGATCAAACATTTCAAACATTGGATGAGAGAATTCTGCGATAAACATTGTGGGAACTCCATAGAGTGCAGTACATTTTTCTTTCTGTACAGCTGCAAGGACCATCAGCGGATCAAAGTTCTCTATCATTACCAGCGTCCCTCTATGTGTTAAAGTTGCCAGTACACCCAGTACAATTCCAAAACAGTGGAATAGAGGTACCGGCAGACATAACCTGTCTTTTTCTGTGAATTTCTGGCGTTCTCCAATATAATATCCATTATTCAGTATATTTTTATGTGTCAGCATTACCCCTTTTGGAAAACCAGTTGTTCCAGAGGTATATTGCATATTTATAACATCGTCACTTTTAAGTGAACTTTTGATCTGATTTAACTTATCGTCAGTGAAGGTATTTCCAAGGAGGAGAAGTTCATTGGTGTTATACATTCCACGATGTTTTTCCTGGCCAACAAATATTACACTTTTCAGTTCCGGGAATTCACTGCTTTTGAGATGACCTCTGGGTTGTGTCTTGAGTTCCGGAACCAGCTCATATATGGTCTGAATATAATTCACATCTCTGAAACCATCTATGATTGAAAGTGCTTTCATATCGGACTGTTTGATCACATAGGCAATTTCATGGCTTCTATATGCAGTATTGACCGTTACAAGTACAACACCTATCTTTGCAGTTGCAAATAAGAATGTCAGCCAGTCAGGTACATTTCTGGCCCAGATCCCCATGTGATCTCCTTTTTTCAGTCCAATTGCAAGCAAACCCTTTGCCAGCCTGTTAACTCTTCTGTTGAATTCTCCATAGGTAAACTTTAGATCTCTGTCAGGATAAACAATAAATTCATGATCAGGGTCTTCGTTGACCATTTGTTCAAAAATATCTGCAATTGTTTCTTCTGTAAACTGCATTATATTATCTCCAGCTATTCTTTTGCTTTTTTCCATGTAATATTGTCTTCTGGAATCATATGCTCCATCAGCATTTCTCTAATCTTACCTTTTATTGGAATTGCTTTTTTATTCTTGAAGTCATAGTGAACAATAACAGCTTTCCCTCTTACATTCAGTTTTCCGTTTTGCCATGCTTCATGTCCTATTGTAAACGAAGTATTTCCAATCCTGAGTATATAGGATCGGATCTCAACATCGCCATTAAAGAACATCTCGCCAAGAAAATCAAATTCGGTTCTCACCATGATAAGTTTCCATTTTTCCCTGCTCAGGTCAAGATCAGGAGTAAATAAGCGGAATATAGGGTTTCTTGCCATTTCAAACCATACAGCAAGAACAGTATTATTAACATGTCCCAATCCATCGATATCTCCAAAACGTGGAGCTACTGTAAAATTGAACATATTTATCCTCTAAAGAATGCATCAGAAAGGTGCATATACGACTGCGAGTACCTGTGCATCGGAGTCACCGTCTGCATATAGGTGATGAGGAACTACAGAATCATAATAAATACTGTCTCCTTTATTGAGAATGTATTTATCCTCTCCGTACTGCAGAGATATTTCTCCTTCCAGTACATAGATGAATTCTTCACCCTCATGGGACGATAAATTTATCTCTTCAGATTGTGATGGACGTATGTCGATAATGAAGGGTTCCATATGTCTATCTTTCTTATCGGCTGCAAGGGAATAAAAATCAAGTGTGCTTCTATTAATATCAGGAGCATTTCCAGAGAAACGGACAACATTTTTCGAATTACCATTCTTTACCATGATGGCACCATCCTGTTCAGCACCATCAAGCAATGTTCCAAGTCTTACACCAAGTCCTCTGGATATTTGAAGCAATGGTGCAAGTGATGGAATTAAATCCCCAGATTCTATCTGTTCTATCAATTCAACACAACACTGGCTCGTATCGGCAAGATCTTCACGAGACATCTCTCTCATTTCTCGTAGCTGAAGTACTTTACTACCTACATAATTCTGTTCAGACATTGGTTAATCCTCTGTTTCTGTGTAAAAATTAGACTATAAATTAAATTCGGGCTTTTAAATAATAAGCTTTTCATTTCTTTCTTGACAGTGCTAATTAATGATAAAAACAAAATTTAGATCGGAACCTATATGTAATCATTCTGTAGAAATAATT
>SKZM01000058.1 GCA_007127385.1 Methanosalsum sp. | reverse complement strand
TCATCCACCACATCATGCATACCATAATAAAGAGCAGTGGTTGAAATGGTACCCCCTCCTGCCCCTTCGGTCATAAGTATCAGGTCACCGGGTTGTGTAAGGTTTCTTGATGTGAGGTTTTCAGTAACTCCGACCGCACCCACACCACCTGTCATCCGATCTCCTATTACCATATCTCCTCCGATTCTGAGAGTGCTTCCGGTTATAAGGGGAATACCAGTAACCTGAGAAACTGTGGTAATTCCAGCAATATGATCAAATATCTTTGCCACATCTCCATCGTCTGCAACATGTATATCAGAAAAAAGTGCTAGTGGTCGTGCTCCCATTACATAGACGTCCCGCAATGATGCCCTTGCAACATGAAAACCCGCAAGAAAGGGAAAATCACTTAGGCGTGAGTGTATCCCGTCAACAGTCAGTACTATGTACTCACCGCTTTGGGTCCTCACAACCCCGGAATCATCCAGATGTGATGAATCAACTACAGCCGCGGTACTTCCAATGACTTCTGCGATTTTTTCATGGGCATAGAAATCACCGCTCCCTCTGGAGCCAACTCCAAACTGACCCATTGTAACGCCTGATCTGGTTGATGTCAGGATATCACCTGATACATCCAATATTGCCCTGGCTTCACTGATAGCGGCCTGTGCAAGCTTTCTTGCAATTGTCATATCCACCTGCTTTATTTCAGTTATCCTGGTGGCAAGCTTTTCTTGAATTTCCGGGTCACCTCTTATAAGGCCCTGTCTTGCATAACCTTCAATATCCATATAAATCTCCTGAAATTCTGAATTTAATAAATTAGCACATATTTACAAAATTATTTAATATCTTCAATCCTGTCTTACCACTTTTTTCAGGATGGAACTGTGTGCCCATTACATTTCCTTTCCGGTTTATGACAGCTGCAGCAAAATCCACCCCATAATCACACATAGCAAGGGTATGCTCTGCATCCGTTTGAACATAATAGGAATGAACAAAATAAAGATAGGTATCATCTTCAATGCCTTCAAAAAGAGGGTGCTTTTGTGTGATCTTTATTGAATTCCAGCCCATGTGAGGTACTTTAAGGCCCTGCCCACCAAATCTGATTACTCTTCCTGGAATAATATCCAGCCCCTTTGTCAGCCTGCCTTCTTCAGATTCGCTCATGATTATCTGCTGACCCAAGCAGATGCCAAGCATGGGTTTTTCCGTCTCCACATATCTTCCAATGGCTTCCTTTAGTAATTCAATGTTCTTCATTGCATCAGAAAAAGCTCCAACACCAGGGAGTATTAGGCCATCAGCATCCTGTATATCTGTGTCCCTGCTTGATATTATGGGCATCGCTCCTACATATTCCAGACCTTTTCTGACACTTCGCAGATTGCCCAGTCCATAATCAATGATGACTATCTTTTTCATGATTAGTAAAAGTCCATTGTATTACATCAACTTAATGCATTGTTATTTATTGAACTCATTCATCCATAAATTTTTTTTAGCCATTGTATAAATTTATATATAATGTTGATGTATCATTGTAAAAAAATAGAGGGATTGAATGAATAAAAACACCAGTCTGCTTTCAAATGATAATGCGATTGAACTGCCGATCAATATTGTTGTCATGCTCGTAATAGGTATGGTTGCACTGGCTGCACTCATTGCAATAATTCCACCGCCTACAAAGAATATGTCTGTAAACATTGATGAATCGGGATTAGGTCACAGTGATATGAGTCCGGGAAATACGATTATAGTTGATGCAGCAACAGCAGAAGATCCCCTGGAGATTACTGTAAGGATCACAGCAACAGACCCTGATGGAAATCCCGTAAGGGATGCAAATGTAGTTTTGAGGGGAATGGGAGGAGTTGCCACAGGTACAACAGATATGCATGGTACAGCTACTCTGGTCACCGATCCTGCTAGAGTCAAACTTGGAGCAAATCAGAACGAAGGTACTATGGATCTGAAAATATCTGCAAACGGGTTCTATGATTACGAAAAAAAAGATGCAGTTATGGTTGTCAAGACACGTTAAGTGAGGACAGGTAAGATGTCCATCCTGAGAGATGACAGAGCAAGCATTGGACTTCCCATGAGAATGGTGGTCCTTACCACCATTGGTCTTATAGGCCTATTTGCAATAATAGGGACCATCAATCAGATGCCTGTGCCTCCACAGCCGATGTATGCAATTGCAGATACGGGTTATATTGAACTTCAGGAAGGTATGCAGGATACTGAACTGGTAATACATGTATACGGTTATGATGGTATCCCGGTATCTGGTGCAAGTGTTATTGTATGGGATCCTTCAAAGGAGAATGCATATACTGATGTTACCTGTCATGATGGAAAAGCACACATCAATATGAATAGCGTCATATCGGCAATCGGAAGCAATCAGGGATACATTTCAATAAAGGTTATGGCAGACGGATATGTCACCTTTGAAGATAACTATTTTGTTAAAGTATTGGATCAAAGGGAATGAACATTCTAACTTCTGCGTACCAGATAAATTTTGATCAGCACGCTCATAACAAGGGCAAAAGACAGAGTAAGTGAAAAATAAGGAGATCTTATTACATCCCATCTCTGAGAATATATGAGCACACCGGTTACAAAGAGAAATATAGCGGCTATCAGACCAGACAGCTCAAAAGGAATCTTGAAAGAGCCAATTTTAACCTTGTTACCATCTTCAATCTGAGAAACTCTTTTTTCAAGACTATTTATATATTCCCTGGTATCATCACTCTGAAACTCCTGGAATTCATCCGGTTGTTCTGTATTCGGGATCTGGTTCCTGATAGAAACAATTTCGTTTCTTAGAACATTGATCTCATGTTTCATCTCATCCACAGAAACAATGTTGATATATTCTCCACCTGTCTCCATACAAATATCATCATGTCCTCCAGAAGAAGAGGAATGATCTTTCATTGATAATCTCCGTTCCACTGCACGAAGACGTTTTTCAATACTTCTCACATTCTGGGCTACCGATTCCAGGTATCCCTTTCGACCGGAAGGGGTATCGCAGGGGTCCATAATTGCCTCCATTACCAGCATATACCTTCATATTCAATATCATTTTCAATGCTGTTAGGATCTATAAGATGCCTGCCATCAATTACAAGCCTTCGATGCATGCCAGCCAGTTCAGAATCAAGGTTTCTGAATTCATCCCATTCTGTCATCAACAGACATGCATGGGCATTCTCAAGGGCGCTGGCTGCACTGGTAGCATATTCGATATTATCAAACAACCTTTTCATATTATCAGAGGCCATTGGATCATATGCTATTACATGAGCTCCTTTTCTTATAAGATAATCAATTACCGGTATGGACCTGGATTCACGTATATCATCGGTTCCGTTCTTGAATGCAAGTCCCAGTACAGCAATACGTTTATTCGTGAAGTCTTCGATCTTTTTTTCAAGCAACTCTATCATTTTTAGAGGTTGTCTGTCATTCAGTTCAATTACAGATTTTAATAGGGAAGGTTCATACCCAATTTCCATTGATCTGTTCACAAGGGCCTGAACATCTTTGGGAAAACACGAACCTCCAAACCCTGCGCCACTATTGAGAAAATGAGGTGATATGCGAAAATCCTTTCCCACTTCCTTCATTACATCATAGCAGTCAATTCCCATCTTCTTGCAGATGTTCCCGATTTCATTGGAAAAGGAAATCTTTGTTGCAAGAAAAGAGTTATTTGCATACTTGATCATTTCTGCAGTCCTGAGATTGGTACGCGTTACTTCACATTCAATTCCTTCATACAGATCTGAAACTATGGAACCAGACTTCTGATCATATGCACCGACAACAATCTTATCAGGGTGCATGAAATCATAAACTGCCATACCTTCACGTAGAAACTCAGGGTTCATGGCAACTCCAAAATCTTTACCTGCGCGTTTTCCTGAACATTTCTCAAGCAGGGGGATCACCACATTTTCAGTTGTCATGGGCACCACTGTGCTTTTAACAACAGCCACATGATACCCACCCTTTTGCCCGATTCCTGATCCAAGGCTTTCACATGCTTTTTTTAATACTGTCAGGTCGATCATTCCATCTTCATCACATGGAGTACCCACACAAATGAATGAAATATCTGAATTCATGATTGCATGCTGATAATCAGTGGTTGCATGGAGAGATCTGCCTGTATGTTTTCTGAGGAGTTCCTCAAGGCCGTTTTCATGTATGGGTGCTATGCCATCATTGATCTTTTGAACCTTTTCTTCATCTATATCAATACAGATCACCTCATGTCCAAGTTCTGCAAAGCATGCAGCAGTTACAGATCCTACATATCCAGTGCCAACAACAGATATTTTCATGATAATTCCTTTTAAGTATAATTTTTATGAAGTCGTGATACACACATCGTAAAAATATTTAAGTCTTATGAAAGATTTTCTGCTGAGTTCATAGCTCCTTAATAAGAATCTGTTCACCTTCATCAAGGGCATCCAGTATAGTCTGAGCAAGGGTGGAACTCATCCTTATTTTGATGTCTCCGTGCCTGCTGATAGTAGCTGTAAAGAGGTAATTGTTATTTGCGTATATCTCCACATCCTGGGAAGAAAGCTCAGGAACATTGATTATTACATGTTTTTTCGTACGTTCCACAACGGGATAGTATTCCCGGGCTGAGCCCTTTGGGCTTTGTTTCTTCTCTTCCAGTTTCCGGACATCAATATGGATCCCAAGAGCCTTTTCAATCTCAGAAACCACAGCACCGCCCTTTCCTATCACCCGGGGGATATCTGCATCTGAAACCCTGACAACAGCCTTTTGATCTGAAACCATTTCCACATTCACAGACCCTCTGACATAATTTCGCATTACATCCCTTATTTCCATCTCTGCCAGTTTCCATGAAGGCTTCTTTGATTCCTCGCCGACAGGCATAACAACAACCTGTTCTCCGTAGGTATATATCTCATACTCAGTTGCGCCAGTCTCAAAATCAGAAACTGTGATCACAGGTCTTGCCAGGTCATCCTCGGTCATTCCAAAGGGAACCTTAACTGTGAACTCAAGGATATACACGCTTACAATCTCACCTTTCTCAAGGAAGATCACCGTATCCACGACCTGAGGTATGACACCCAGTTCCAGCCTTCCTATAAGACGCTGTATTGCATCTATTGCACGGTTTGCATGGACCACACCGATCATTCCAACACCAGCCAACCTCATATCAGCAAATATCAAAAAGTCCCGGGTCTTGCGGACCTCATCATATATAGTATAGTCCGGCCTGACAAGGAGGAGAACATCTGCAGTATTTTCCATATCCCCATCCAGTGGAGCATACTGAGTAATTGACTTTGGAACCTGGAGGTCTCTGGGAGATTCCATTGTCTTGACCACAAAATCATGATCTCCAAGATAGGTGGCAATACCTGCAGCGAATGTGGATTTTCCAGATCCTGGCGGACCGGATATCAGTATTCCCCTCTGGGAAAGGATCCTTTCCTTAAGCTGATGGTTTAAACGATATTCATCAAGGCTCACAGAAGCTATTGGTCTTACAGCAGTAATTTCAGTATCATCAGAAAACGGCGGATTGGATATTGCAATACGCATGTTGCGGATCTGGAGTATGGAAACTCCACTGTAGGACATCTCCAGAAACGATTCTGGATCAGCCCTTGCTCTTTCAATAAGTTCTCTGGATATGTCCTTGAGCTCTTTATGACTGCATGGCTCATTACCGATTCGTATGAACCTTACATCTCCAACCGACCCTCTTTTCGCCATAGGGAATACACCTTTTTTAAGGTGAACAGACATGGTATCGTCAGTAAAGTAACGATCAATGAGAAGTG
Organism: Methanosalsum sp.; assembly: GCA_007127385.1. Taxonomy (GTDB): domain Archaea; phylum Halobacteriota; class Methanosarcinia; order Methanosarcinales; family Methanosarcinaceae; genus Methanosalsum. The sequence continues at coordinate 527 of SKZM01000058.1, read as the reverse complement.
GCCCGAAATCTGCCATCTGGGGGAAGACCCAGTCAACATTGAGACCTTTGGCGATAGCAACCTGGGCCTGCACCCTGTCCCCGGTCACAAACATTGCATCAAGTTCAATTGCAACAGAACGTATGATTGCATCGATCTCACCACTCTTTGCAAGTCTGATCTGTTCAAGGGTTGGGCGATCCCCTACAAAAAATATATTCACTTCCCCGCGGTCTGCAAGTTTTCGCAGTTCTTTAAGTTCATCAAGTCCACGGTAGCCTATTTCGATTCCTTTGTTTGCCTGTGCTTCCAGTTCAGAGATTACTGCCTCTGGAATATAGATGTTAGCGCCACTGTATTCTCCACTCTTTATCTTTTCAGAGACGCGTCCATCTATTATAACACTTGTATCAGGTACGATTTTCATTTCAGAAACTTCTTTATTCATATACATACGTTTATAACTCAAAAATATATAATTCAATTGCAACACTATTCAAGATCAGATAATATCTATATATGTTAAATTTTTTCAATACACATTCTCG
>SKZM01000036.1 GCA_007127385.1 Methanosalsum sp. | reverse complement strand
CTTGAATAGGTGATTGAAATGAGGTTTTCACAAAAGGGTGAATACAGCCGGTCTCAATTAAAGCAGGAATTGAAATTTATAAAACAAAGTATCAAGCAGAAGAAGCAGAAAGAATATCAGTAAGTTTCTTATGCTTTAAGCTTAAAGTACATACCATTCTAATACTCATCAATTTTGAATATATTCAGGGATTCATCACCCTGAAATATATTATTTATCGGAAAAAAATCCTATTAACCTGTGGGTACCAAATCATTAAAATATGTATTCTGTGTTGTGTGAATAAATGCTGGTGCAAAATGACCTGAATAGAGGTACATAATATGAAATTAATCATAGAAACAGAAGAAGAATCAGAAGCTTTAAACAAACTGGGCAAATACGCACTGATCGATGTAATATTTGCAGCAGTCAATCATAATGACCTGAACAGAATGGTAAAAATCTACGATGAAACTAAAAAAGCAGATATTTCAAAGATCCTGGGTGACTGGGAAGATATACTGGATGCTATGGAATTCGAAGATGAGTTCAGATGAATATCTACCCGTTCTTCTTTTTGAGAGTTGAAAGCGCCACCTATTAGATGTTTCAATTTGGTTTTGTTTTCAGATAATTTAAGTAGATCCCTTAATTCCAGGGCTTACCCAGAATAATATCGGGTAATGAACGAATCACAGAAAGAACTGTTCTAAATAACGAAGTTTGATTGAATTGATCAGATGTCATCATTGATCTATTGATATCTGGTTCTTCATGATAGTGTTCATGGTTTATGTAAGGATAGACTACGGTAAATGCACCGTATGCCACTGGAATATGATTCCCTTTTTCAATCATTGAATAGTGAAAGTCCAGAGGAATAAAGCCTCCGGCCCATTTATCAGTTGGATATACCATCCATTCGAATACATGATATTCATCTGACCTGAGTATCACATCTGAATAAATACCAACTGGAGACGGACCTTCTTGCACTACAAAATAGTTGCCTCCATAGTCCTCAAGTTTAGCATATATCTTGTAATCACCATATACTGTGAAATTGATACTGACATTAAATGGCTCTCCGATCTTCAAAACCGGTTCTGCAACATGGTCTCCAGGAAGGTGAACACCATTGTAATATACCTGTATATCCCCGGGTTTACTGCTGGCACCACTTACCTGGGTGCACAAAAACATCAACAGAATCAGAACTGTTAAAAAAATAGATATTTTGCTCAACTTCATACTTAATCTCCTATTTCTGATATCAGCTCATCATAGCCTTCAGATTTCTCGGTTCTGCCTCCTATTCTGTCACCCACTCCAGCCGGCCCCGGGCCCACAACTGTAACAGCATATCCTCCAAAATGGAAACGTATTCCTTCATTAGTCCCCAGTTTGACCGGATACCCATCCTCATCGGTTCTGATAGGGTGATACACCACAGAATCCTGCCGGACATATTCCTGACCAATATGCCCTTTCTGGGGATGCATGATCGCTTTATTGCTGTTATCAACTATTCTGAAATATTTATATTTGCCAACCACGTCATAGGTCCACATATTTACTGTAAAAGCCCAATGAGAAGGTATAAGAGGTAAACCGGATGGCACATATTTAAGGGATTTTTTCAACCTGCTTGAGATTTCATGACTTATCCTTTCATTTGCTATATCTGCAGCATCATCCAGAAGACATTCCAGTTCATTCTGTATCTCATCAAACAGAGAATCTATAGCAGCATTGTTTTCTAGAACCGCTTCTGAAATACCAGTTGCAATACCTACCCTTACGTCTGAATCAAGTCTGTACAGTATAGCTTCCAGTTCATCATCTTCATAATTGCTATTGTTCCGGACCTTATTTCTCAGAATAACAGACAGTTCTTCAGACAGGTTACCATCTGCTGCTTTTTGAATGAGTTCGTCATTGCTCATGTAAGTTAGATGATTCGATACAGCATCATGTACATTTTCAGACTCGATTTTAGATGACAGTACTGGATCATTACATACTTCTTCTGAGATCTTTGCAGGTATATTTTTTCGGGCAGCTGACCCATATATTGACTTTAATTCATCAATTTTCGAGTTCAATGCAGATGTATCCAGAGATTCGTCTTCATATGAAAGCGTTTTTTCAAGGTATGTGATTTGTGAGTTGATCTGGGTTATACTCTGACCAACCATGTCCTTTGCTGCAGATCTTGCCGGATTTGTGCTATCTTCAATGATGTTGCTCAGGTCTTCTGCAAATTGAAATGAAAATACGCATGTGTTTCTTACTCCCAGTGGATACACGACCTTGCCAGTGAGTTCATCCCTCCAGATATATTCTTCCTTTAGATCAAAATCCGGATCATGATAAAGATAATGTGGATACTGGTCAACCAGGATAGATAGATTTTCATTCCAGTGATATCTGCTACCAGGTTCTCCTGTAATATTTATGAGATCTATGATACCTGTATTCTCCTGGATGAAAGAAGAGATCATGGATATTGAAGGATCCCCAAAGATTGAAAGGGAATTAGAGGATGTGCTATCTATATCCCAGATATTTCTATTATCTGTTCCTGTCATTTCAAATATGTAAGAATCAAATTCTTCTTCAATTGCCGTATTCTTTTCCTCTATATCTTTCAAAATTTTCCCATAGGCCTCATTAAGAGCTATATATCGACAAGCATCACTTGCAGTATGCATCAATTTTCCATCACCTGACCAGGAACCTGAAATATAGTCATGTCTTTCTTGCTCCAGGGATTCAATCAGCTTATTTGCAGTCTTTTTTTGCATAATTGAAGGATTTTTATCCCTGTTTTCCAGCAATGACATCTCATAGCCGGGATCATCAGATCTGATTCGATTGACCATAACCGTTATTTCCTCGGCCATAATCCGGTGAAGCCAGTCCGGAACTTTACATTTTACAGTATTCCTTTCCAGATAACTTCCGTCATTATACAACCAGTACTTTCCATGGATATCATCCATATCTACATATTTTGAAGAATATATGTCTGCAGCGTCTGAAAATGACATATCAAGCATTTTTTCACCATTGACATTTACATACGTTTTCTGATATTCATTCTCAATCATTTCCTGATATTGGTAAATTCCATTGTATTCACCGGCAGGAGAGCATCGATAAAAATTGAGGATAGCATCCTCATATTCAGATTGTATATGGGTGAATGAAATCAGATCATTCTTATTTACACGGGATGAATCGGATCCACTTCCACTTCCATGATGTGTGCTGTACATCGGGCCAGTCATATTAACAGGATCACTGTATCCCTCAAATTCCACCCACCTGTAGTTATAGGTGAAGTCATATTCAATATCCCATGTTGTCCTTATCAGATAACTTACCTGATATCCGATCTCCCAATCTAAAACATACTCTTCCCATTCAAGAAAACCATCTTTTCTATGGTGATCGATCATCCGGTGTTCCTTCGGATAATAATCCGGACTGACCTGTACACTATCAATTTCAGCAGATACCAGTCTGACAGATGCGCCCGTGATCCTCCAGTCTGTAACACTTCCACGTGGTGGATTAATAGAAGGGTTCATTCTGCTGGCATAATTCCTGCTTTCTGCATCTTCCCATTCATACAAGGGATGAATCGCTCCATTATGAGTACCTGAAGAGATATATGATGCATCCCATCTGATCTCATGTGTTCCATAGGAAAAGGACTCCAGAAGACCTGAGGTATACGAATCTGTTGTTAAGATCTCATCAAAGCCTTCACGATAGATCTGTGCCTCCACATCAACGGAGTAAATCTCCTGTGTTATTTCACGGGTCAGATCAAGGGATCCGGGCCATTGCTGATCTCTGAAAACCCAGCCATCAATTACCTCAGAGATATAATCTGAAGCTGAAACTCTGATCTTTGATTTGCTGTTCAAGTTTTCAAAAGTGGAACCAGTATTCTGAATTGCCAGTCTAGGCTCTTCTATAAGATCCAGTATTCCATCCGGATCCCCTTTTATTTGTTCATAAATATCATTCACTTCAGAGGTTCTATTTCCAGAGCCATTGGAGTGGATTGAATTACTCATAACATCCTCCTGGATGACCTTTCCTGCAAAATATGCAGAGTAGGTCATTGCCCAGGGGTCAACTGAATTAAAAGTACGTTTTTGGGAGTGTAGGGCTGCAGCATTGACTATCGCTGCCAGAGACGGATTGGTGAGTATATTAAGCGGACCATTGCCGTAACGCTGCCATGGACCATATGTAAGGGTTCGCAGATTTACCATTCCCTGAACCGCATCTGGAACAAAACCAGTGTTCAATGACGCTTCATATTCGGATACAAGTTCTGAAAGCAGAGGTTTTCTTGATCTTACAGTCGTAGAAATATCAAAGGACCCGGTAATATCTTCACCGGTTTTGTGATCATGCAGTATGTATTCCAGATCCTTCACTTCGATGATATAGTATAGAGTATATATTTTATCGGCGATTTCATCTCCATATCCTGATTCAAGATCTTCCCTTGTCCCATTAACCTTTTTGATAACTATCTGTTCCGGACGGACATCCGGATTAACATTGAATGAATACGTATTAACTTTGTAAAGATCGTTCTGATAATTTTGCCTTATAAGAGAACTGAATCGGTGAGCTATAATATCTTTAACAGGATCCGGGCCAACAATAAACCAGGTGGTTGCCTTTAATTCCCTATCATAAAGCAATTGAACGGATCCATAACCAGGCATGGAGTCATGTGATGTGTCGACAAAAACATCCAGAAAAGTAGGAGAAAATAAATTGAGAGGATTGTTATAGTTAACATGACCTATGGTATTCTCTGCAGAATCCTTCAAAATTATCTCAACTTCTTTATTTGCGCCAATTAAAGGTTCAGGATACTTTAAAGCTCTTGGAAGAACTGCAGAGATCTTTACTTTATCTCCAGCTTCGATCTCTCCTCCACCTACTGAGACTTCAAATCCGCTGTTTCCAGTGATCCTCTCAGGCCCACCTTCGGGCTTGATGACCGGATTTTTACCCTGCCAATACATGGCCTCAATCCCGGCATAGTTAAGAGCACGGGAAAGATCCAAAGCAGCACAGGCAGTTACATACTTTTCTGGATCTGATTTCTGTCCTGTATGAATTGTCATTGCAATTTCATGATCAGTATAAAAGAAATAAGCAGAAGTGAGAGTTGCCACAAGTACAAGAGCAATTCCAATAATTGTAAAAGGTACATATCCATGATCGTTCTTAAAGTGATCAATTAGTGCTATTTTAGCCATATTTCACATTCCAGAGTAACATTGTAATTTTCTTCATTGATGTGATCGCAACCATATAACTTTTTTTATTTTTTTATATATGGACATTAATATGCCAGGCAAAATAAATACTATAAAGACAAAACAGATGTTAAGGAACAGATACATAAGGATCTACCATGAACGAACTAGATAAGAAATTGCAGCAATGCAGAAGACCATCCGGTCCTGAAGGAAAAGTTGTTGGGGAAGAGATGAACATACGTCACCAGCAGCTATGGATGTGGGGATTGGAACACATTGAATTATCACCTGGATCAGCGATCCTGGATATCGGATTTGGTGGCGGGATGTCACTGCAGGTGCTTTCTTCACTGAACCCTGAAGGTGAAGTTTACGGAATAGATTATTCGGATGAAATGGTGAAACTGGCCAGGGATGTCAATGAAGAATCCATAAATTCAGGAAAGATACAAATATTACAGGGATCAGTTTCTGGTATTCCTTTTAAGGACCTTACTTTTGATATTGCGTGTGCCTTCGAGACATGTTATTTCTGGCCGGACCTTATAGAGAATTTCAGAGAAATACATCGCACATTAAAAGATGAAGGTATGCTGCTTGTTGTCAATGAAGTATACGATCATCCACACTTTAAGGATAGGAATAGCAGATATGCCCTGAATACAGGAATGAAGTACTATAAACCAGAGGAATACAGGAAATATCTCTATCAAGCAGGTTATTCATCAGCTGAAATCCATGAGATCCCGGAAAAGAACTGGATCGCTATGATTGCTGAAAAGTAAAATAAAGACCCTCTTCTATATGCTTTCCAGGACCCGATTATCCTGTTAGATGAATTGTATACAAAAGAATTATTAATGCATAGTAGCATATAATATGCTGTATGGGTGGAGAGGTTAAATGGTACCACAGACCTGTAGACGAGGTCTTTGAACTACTGGAAAGTGATCAAGAGGGAATCAATGATCAAGAAGCTGAAAACAGGCTTAAAAGAGATGGATATAACGAAATAGAAACTAAGAAAAAGCATGGTCCACTCTACAAATTTGCAAAACAATTTGCAAGTCCTCTCATATATATTCTGCTGGTAGCATCATTAATTACTTTTCTTTTAG
>SKZM01000200.1 GCA_007127385.1 Methanosalsum sp. | reverse complement strand
TATTGTGCAATTTTAAAATATGAGCTTGCATTATGACTATTATTGCTCACTTTTCAGATTCTGCAATTTCTTCGTTTTCACATGCATCCTTATAGTCATCTATAACTTCATTTCCGTAGCTTACACAAATTCCATGATGGAATGCTGCCCTTCCGATCATATGGGCTGCAATGGGTGCAGTAAGCATAAGAAAGAGACCAAGAGTGAGGGCTTTAATGCCTATGGGCTCAAAACCCACTCTGACAAAGAGGCTGATCATTACCCCAAAGGCACCAAGGGTGCCTATTTTTGTAGTCGTATGTAGACGATTATATACATCAGGCATTCTCATAAGGCCCACCATACCAAGGAACACAAAAAAAAGTCCCATAATCAGAATTGCATCACTGAGAAGGTTGATCGATGAATCAGGAATTATCAGAATACTACCCCCTTGTCAATATATTTTGCAATTGCAATTGTTCCAACAAAAGCAATGATTGCAAGAACCAGTGCTGCATCCATGAAATATACCGAGTCCCTTACATACGAGAAGACACCCAGCATAACAACGATAACCATTGCCATGGCATCTAGGGCAACAACTCTATCTGGTATTGTAGGACCACGAATGATTCTGTAAATACATGGGACAAGCGCAAAAGCCATGAAGGTAAGTGCAAAATTTAATAAGATTGAGCTCATTCGAAAGCCTCCACCACATATTTTTCAAGCTTATTCTTTATATTTTCCCTCATTTCATCTGGATCTTCAACATTTATGGTGTGTATGTACAGCATAGACCTGTCTTCTGATACATCCAGTGTGATTGTTCCAGGGGTCAATGAGATAGTATTGGCTATTACTGTAATTCCAGTATCACTTTTTACGTCAAGGGGATATTCGATTGTCCCTGGTTTTATGTTAAGCTTTGGACTTAATACGATTTTTGCAAGTATTATATTTGCCTTTAGTATCTCTATTACCAGAACCATGCCAAATTTGATTTTACTGGGTATTCTGGCCAAAATGTTACTGAAGGAAATCTCTTCATCAAAATTATAAAGGTTTTTAAGTGCTACAATTACAAAAAATCCAAGAAACATTCCAAATAAGAAATTGTTCGGGTCAACAATACCATGAACACCGCACCAGAGAGCACCAAATGATATGGAGAATAATAAGTATCTCTTCATTATTATCTTACCTCCACTTCAAGCACTGCATCTATATAAGCCTGAGGATCAAGGATCTGATTTGCTGTCTCGATTGTAATTGCAAGTATTGGCTCTGCATACAATCCTATAGCAAGTATCATAATAGCCATTATGACCAGGGAGAGCAGCATCATATGTGAATTTTCATGAGTATGTGTATCATCATCAAAGGTGTTATCCTTTATTTCACCCCAGAATATTCTCTGCCACGATTTGAACATGGAAAAAAGTGTAAATAGTGAAAATATCACTGCAATAAGTATTGGGATATAGAATTTTCCTTCTATTCCTGCATCAAATAGTACAAACTTTGCGATAAAGCCTGAAGTTGGAGGCAAGCCTGCAATTGACATAATTCCTATAAGGAACATTAGCCCCAGAAATGGCTCACTGCTGGATAGTCCACCTATCTTTCTCATGTCACGCGTTCCAATCTTATGAACAATACATCCTGAAACCAGAAACAGCATTGATTTTGAGATTGCGTGGTTCATCAGGTAGACTATCGATGCTGCAAGAGCATACACAGTTCCCATACCAATCCCTATGAATACATATCCGATCTGGCCGATACTGTGATATGCCAGTACTTTTTTGATATCATCCTGTCCTACTGCAGATACTGAACCTACAATAATTGTTGCAAGACCCAGGAATATTATTATGGGTTGAAAAATCGAAAGGTTTCCTTCAAATATCAGATAATAGAATCTTATAAAGCCATATGCTCCCACTTTTATAAGTATCCCGCTCAATATGGCACTAACCGGGGATGGTGCTGTTGGATGAGCATCAGGGAGCCAGAAATGAAGTGGAAAAATGGCAGCTTTATTACCAAAAACAACCATAAATAATAGCGCTGTTGGGATTAAGTGCCATGGAAGTGTTCCTTCTTCATTCATGAGAGCTATTTTAGCTGCCATGTCTGCCATGTTAAGAGTACCTACAGTAGCATACAGTGAAGCAATAGCAATCAACATGAACAGAGTAGCTGCTATGTTCAATACAAGATATTTGTATACAGCTTCCATTTTATGGGAACTGGGTGTGATTTCCAGTTTTTCATTTGCGATCAGCAGACCACATGAGGCTATGAGCAGTATTTCAAAAAATACAAAGAGATTGAACAGGTCGCCTGTAAGAAATGTACCATTCAGCCCTGCTACCAGTAGATTGAACAGGGAATGATATGTTGAATTGAGTGATTTTTTTTCTATGTAATCAATGGAGAACAGTAATGCAAGAAATGTAATTACTGAACTCAGTGCAACCATACCTGAGCTGAGGAGATCTGCTACCAGAATAATGCCATATTTACCCCAATTTCCCAGATCGTAAACAATTATTCCGTGATTCCATACTTGCATGAAAAGGTAAGCACTCAGGATAAAGAGTACAATTGAAACTGTCAGGTTCAACCATTTCTGGATATTAGGGTATGGTCTTATTATAACCATTGAAGCTGCAACTAAAATGGGAATGGCTATCAATAATACTACAACATGGTCCAGCAGAGTCATCCCCTTAGCCTCCGCAATTCGTCAGCGTCCATGGTTCCATATTCTTCATATATCCGGTATGCAAGTATTAACAGAAATGCTGTTATTGCCAGATTTATCACAATAGCCGTTAGCACAAGAGCCTGAACAAGTGGATCCATATGTAATACTTCTGTTGTGTGAGGGACCACAGGTGCAAGAATTCCGTCGGACAGGGAATCCTGGAAGATAATTCCTGATCCCTTATCAGGGGATCCTTCAATAATTGGCGCTTTTATTCCATCAAATGCTCCCATTGCTACGATCATCATATGGACCGAATGGCATAGAATTACAATACCAATGATCATCTTAATAATATCTCTTCTTAGGATCAGGAATGTGCCAATTCCAAAAGCAATTGAAATTGTAAGTAGTAAGAAGATGTTCATTGATCATCACCAACTTTTTTGAAAATGAACAGTAATCCACCAATAACTACAAGATACACACCTATATCAAATACAATGGCCGAAGATATTTCCAGTTCTCCGATAAGTGGAATATTGACAAATGTGAAGGCGCTTCTAAGGAATTTATATCCTGCAAATACGGATCCAAGACCTGCAAGGGTAGCCAATAAAAGTCCAATGCTGAAATAACGGCTCCAGTCAGGATTAAAATACTTTTTTGAATCTTCTAGTCCAAATGAGATATATAGTAGTGAAATTGAAGCTGCGAACATGACCCCTCCTATAAATCCGCCACCTGGCTTGTCATGTCCTGTAAGTAGCAATGAAATAGAAAAGAACACACATAGTGGAACACATATTTTAGTAATCGTTCTGGTAATGAGTGTTGTCATTTTCTTTCACCCCTGCTGTGTATCAGATTATAGACACCCAGTGCAGCAAGAAATATCACTGCAATTTCACCAAGGGTATCAAAGCTTCTAAAATCTACAAGAATTACATTAACAACATTGTGTCCTCCCGTCAGAAGAACGCTTTTTTCCAGGAAGTAGTGTGATACTGATTCGAATGGGGGTATAATTCCCTGGGAAGCATAAAGCATTATAATAAAGACCGTTGAAGCTACAGTTACTGAAATTAAAATATCTCTAAGTAGAATTCTTTTTGTTATGTTCTCTTTGAATGTCTGTGGTACTTTTGCTATCACAAGAACAAATATGATCGTAGTAAGTGTTTCTACAAGTATCTGAGTGATTGCAAGATCCGGTGCCAGGAGGAATATGAATACAATTCCTACCAGGAATCCCATTGCAGATACCGCAATTACGGCTGGTAGATATGATGGCAATATTGCTGCCAGAAGAGCTGTGATTATTATTAGTAAGAATACTATCAGTTCGTAGGGAGGTATTTCAAAATTCAATGTTACTGGGAACATTTCCAGAGAGAGTAACGTAACCGGGACCAGGATTGATAATATTGCCAGCAGAAGAATTGGGATTATATAATATTTAATCGGTCCTACCTGGAATTTACCGGAAAAGCGGCCGGCATTGTAGGTGGCATTCCCAACTATTTTATCATAATAATAGTTAATACTGATTCCCGGATGTCTTACATTGAACCGATCCTGCCACCTGGCTATATCATCATATTTTGTGTACAGAAGTATTCCCAGCACGAATGTAATCACGGTCATGAAAAGCTCCGGAGTCAAACCATGCCATAATTTAACGTTTAGTGACACTGTATCTAAGAGGATCCCGGCTACAGCCGGTTCTATTATAAGATTTACTGGTATTGAGGGGAATACTCCAAACAGAACTACTAAAAATGCAAGGGCTGCAGTTGGAGCGAGCATAATTGCAGATGGATCATGTATTTTTTTTGGCAGATGGTCATCCTGTCTTTTTCCAAGGAAGATACCATCAATTATTTTTATTGAATACGCAAATGTAAGTACTCCTCCCAGTACCGCTACTGCGGGTATGATAAATGTATAAGGGGCACCAAGGTTATTTCCCATCATTACAGAAGACTCGTAAAACATCTCTTTGCTAAGAAAGCCATTAAGAGGTGGAACCCCAGCCATGGCAAGAGCTCCAATAGTTGCAATAATAAATGTGAGTGGCATCTCGCGACGTAAGCCGCCAAGTTTTCTGATATCCCTTGTTGCTGCTTCATGGGCTACAATACCAACCATCAAAAATAATGTTGCTTTAAATGTTGCATGATTTAATAAGTGAAAGGTTGCTGCAGCTACTCCTATACCTGGCTCCTGGTAAGTGGTATATCCATACATTGTCATAATATAGGCTAGCTGGCTTATTGTGGAATATGCAAGTAAGCCTTTTATATCAGTTTGACGAAGGGCAAGAAATCCAGCTCCTATCATTGTGATCATCCCGGTACCTGCAACTAGAATCAACCACGCTTCAGTACCTGAAAATATAGGATGGACCCGGGCTACCAGGTACAGGCCTGCTTTTACCATGGTAGCGGAATGCAAAAAGGCACTAACAGGTGTCGGAGCTTCCATCGCATTCGGGAGCCATATATAAAATGGTCCCTGAGCAGATTTAGCTGCTGCGCCTATGAATATAAAGACAAGTGTTATTACAAATAATTCGTGTCCCTGGATTGTATTAATCATTGACGGATCTGAGATAATGGTGGGAATATCAAAAGTACCGGTTATAGACCGTAGAAGCAAAAAACCTACAAACATTACCAAGCCACCACAACCGGATGAGAGAATAAGTGATTTCTTTGCCCCATATACTGATTGGGGTTTATGTTTCCAGTATCCTATTAAAAGAAATGAAGTAATACTGGTTAGCTCCCAGAATATAAATAGCTGTATTGTATTTGCCGAGAAAACCATTCCAATCATGGATCCCATGAAAAGCAAGATATACTTGTAGTAAGCTGCAAGATCCTCTTTATGGGACATGTATTCATTGGAATAGGCCATTATCATAATCGCAATTCCAGATGCCAGAAAAGCAATTAATAGACTGAGACCATCTACATATATGCCAAAATCCACTCCGACACTTGGAAGCCATTTGACTGAATACTGTATGGTTTTTCCTGCAATAATTGATGGAGCAGCAGTTGCTATAAGAATAAAGGTCAGCAAGGCAGTAAAAGAAGCATACCAGCCAATACGATGCTTGAAAATTTTCTCTACATATGGAACTAGGATTGCAAATATGAAAGGTAGAAAAATAGCCAGTATAATAGCAACCGATTGATCCATGGAATCCCTAAGCCCTTTAAAACTATATATTCTTTTTCTCTTATTGTAATGTATTATAATTATAAATATTTGGATGATAATTTATTTCCCTAAAATAATAACATTTCAGTAGATTTTTCTGCATATTAGGTCAGAGTAATTGATGAATACGATAATTATATACGGATGTAAAATAAAAGGTACATAGATATTATCTACTATTTAATAATTCCCAATAAAATCAAAAAACTTCACTAAGGAATGATAGAAACATGGCATCAGAACTTACCGTTAACTCAAATGTATGTGACTTTGTCCATAAGATAAAGGGAGAAATGAAAGGAGATACCATAGAAATCAATATTGAAACCTCCTGTAAAAAGATCCAGAAAATGTCACACATGGATGTACCAATATCTGAAATCTTTGGATTCAGAGATAATTATGTAACACAGAAAGCCCAGGAAGCAGAATGTACTCCTACATGTCTGGTACCTTGTGCTGTTCTTCATGCATGTTATTTAGAGATGGGAAT
>SKZM01000225.1 GCA_007127385.1 Methanosalsum sp. | reverse complement strand
TCTGCTCATTGCGGAGACCAGCAGCTCAAAGAAATAGTAAAGGATTTCTGTGATCGTGGCACTCAAACCATATTTACAGTGCATGGTGAGCAATCCGAGCAGTTCTCCCAATGGATCAAACAGGAGATGGGTGTTGATACATATGCACCTGAAAACGGCAGTTCTTACAGGCTCTGATTATATTGCTCCTGTATAGTTGTGTGATAAAATTCCATTATTCTAAAGCCATCTGAGATAAATTAAAGTACAATTGAATATATAATTCATTATCTGTTAATGGAGTGAAAAATATACTCAGGGGTATTGTACAATGCTGGAGATAGAAAATCTTTCTGTAGAAGTTGGTGGCCGCCGCATCTTAAAGAATATTAATCTAAAGGTTGAGAGTGGATATACCAACGTCCTTTTCGGACCAAATGGTGCAGGTAAATCTGCATTACTTATGACAATAATGGGTTTTAGCGGCTACAACATCGTTGAAGGAAATATTTATTTTAAAGGGGAGGATATAACAGATCTTCCATTAAATGAAAGGGCAAGTAAAGGTCTTGGAATCATGACCCAGAGACCGCCAAATATGGTTGGAGTCAAACTTCGTGATCTTTTAGAGGTTACAGCTGGAGAAAAGGTTAATATTGACGCTCTGGTCCATGAGTTGAACATGGATAGCTTTCTTGACAGAGACATAAATGTAGGTTTTTCAGGTGGAGAGATCAAAAGATCAGAACTTCTCCAGCTGGCCGCTCAGGAACCATCCTTATATCTTCTTGATGAACCGGAATCAGGTGTTGACCTGGTAAATATATCCCAGATAGGAGGGATGATACGCAAACTCCTACATGGTGAAATGAAATGTGCAGGAAAGAGAAGAAAAGAAGGACATTCCGGACTTATAATCACACATACCGGCCAGATAATGGATTACGTAGAAGCTGATAAGGGATACATTCTTTGCAATGGGACCATAATGTGTTCAGGCAATCCACGAGAACTACTTGGTGAAATTAAAGAACATGGATACGGGGAGTGCATTAAATGCAAAGTAAAACAGAGCTAAAGAAAAAGGCATTGAATGCACTGGAGAAAAGGTCTGAATATGGTGAAGATTTTGATCTGAGCGAATTCAAAGTTACCAGTGGAGGACCAGAAGCTATACAGAATCTGGAAGAACTGGATGAGGATACAAAAAAGTTGCTCCTGAGTGCAGGTATCGTTCCAAGCGGGAAGGGAAGGCTTGGTACACTCCTTATGACAGACAATACTGTTTCACACTCATCCGTTACTGATAAGAACATTGAGCTTACATCCACTCGAAAAGCGCTGCAAAAATATGACTGGCTGAAGGATTATTACTGGAAAATTGTACCAGTGGATGCCGATAAGTATACTGCATCAAGTTATCTGGAAAATGCAGATGGATATTTTATCCGTGCACCGGCAGGAAAAAAGTCCTCAATACCTGTTCAGACATGCCTCATGTTGGGTGCAAAAAATGTATCCCAGACAGTACATAATATAGTAATTGTAGAAGAAGATGCCCAGCTGGATATAATAACCGGATGTGCCACCAAGAAAGAAGTTGAAAAAGCGATACATCTGGGAATTTCTGAAATGTATGTGAAAAAAGGTGCAACCCTTAACTTTACCATGATACACAACTGGTCTGAGCAGATCGGTGTAAGACCCAGAACCGTGGTACATGTTGAAGAAGGTGGAACCTTTATCAATAATTACATCTGCCTGAGACCTGTAAAATCTGTTCAAACATATCCCACTGTCAAGCTTGAAGGAAAGGGAGCATTTGCCAGAATGAACACAGTAGCTGTTGCTCATCCTGGTTCAGAACTGGACCTTGGAAGCCGCGTGATATTCAATTCGCCCGGTACAAAAGCAGAACTCATTTCCAGGACCATTACCACTGGTGGAAAAGTAATCGCACGTGGCGAAATGATCGGAAATGCAGATAAGGCAAAAGGACATCTTGAATGCCATGGACTGGTCCTCAGCAGCAAGGGCATGCAGAGAGCGATCCCAATCCTTGAAGCAAATGTTGAGGACATTGAACTGAGCCATGAAGCTGCAGTTGGAAAAATTGCCAGAGAGAAGGTAGAATACCTTATGGCCAGGGGATTGACCGAAGATCAGTCTGTTGGAATGATAATCCGCGGTTTTCTTGATGTTGGCATAAAAGGCCTTCCAGAAGAACTGGAATCTGACATTAATGAAACTATTAACAAAATTGGCTCAAGTAGTGTGTGATTATCCAAAATTGATTCAGTACCTTTTCCAGCTATTTTTTTATCTTAAAACGACAGGGATTTATTCTATCAGGAATAATTTGACATGTTAGTTTATTCTTATTGTTACCTCAAAAAAGCTTGAAGAGGAGATATAGATATGAAGACAGTTAGAAATAATGACAGAGGAAGTATTAACATCATTGTTGCTGTCATAATACTGCTGATAGTTGGAGGACTTACCGCAGTAGCTGCAACAGGTGCTGTAAATATTCCGATAGTCACATCTTTATTAGGTACAGATGAACCGGTGGACCTGGGTGTTGAAGTGGATCCGGCTATTTATGATGCAATGTTAGAAGAGTATCAGATAAATCTTAAAGATCCACCATCCGAATACTGGTTAACCAGAGATATCATATATTCAGATCCAGCACCTATGGATGTTAGTCTTTCGAGTTCGCAACTGAGTTCATATTTACAGATCAGTAATAATGATGGTCCTTTAAAGCAGATACAGGTGAGATTGGGGGATGAAAATAATGCTGAATTATCAGCATATGTTGATCTGCGTGATCATGGTGTTAATTTCAAAGGTCCTGTTTACATATCAGGTACTATCACAAAGGCAAGTAACACAGGTATAGAACTGGATTTTGATAATGCAAAGGTTGGGTTGATACCTGTTCCTGGCAGTTTGCAGGACGAAGGTGAAAAGGCACTCGAAAATCTAATTAATGCCAATCTGGGTAGAATGCCAGGATTGCATATAGATGAACTTTCAATAGAAAACGGAAATTTAAACTTCCAGGGAGACTATCCCAAAACTGCAGAAGTAATTTGAGATATCAGCCCCTAGCAGGCTAGTATTTATGCAATTCTGACTCTAACTTATTTTTTATTTCGATCGGATTAATTTTTTTATTATATGTGATTTACAGTGATTGACACACAGTACTGACGTTTTTGATCATAATAGTGCAGTACTTGATATCCTTTATTTATGCTTACATCATATGTCAGTACTGTAGGAAATTTGAGGTACACATAATGATAGACTTTGCATGCAAAGAATTCGAGATCGATGCAGTTGTGAAATGCAGTCTGAATCTCACAAGAGCAGATCTACAGATTTTAAAGTATTTTATTGAAAATGATAAAAAATACCATACTGCAGAAAGTATTTCCACATCCCTTAATTTTGATCTTTCGACCGCTCAAAAAGCTGTGAAGAAACTTCATGAAAAAAATATTCTCATCCGATCACAGAGCAACCTCGATGGAGGAGGATACGTTTTTGTGTACAAGGTAAAGTCAAAAAAAGAAATTAAAGATATCATAATGTCAACTGTACAAAGCTGGATCAGGCGTCTGGAGAATGAGCTTGAGATTTGGGCAGATGATAAATGAATTCATAAAGTGATTAATATGCTTAAAATAACACCATATCTTGGAATACTGGTTCTGATCGTTTCAATATTTGGATTCCTGTTCCCCTTACTGGGATACCTTGTTCCGATAGTATTTATAACACTTTTACTGATAGCACCATTTAAAGGAAGATGGTTCTGTGGAAATTTGTGTCCAAGAGGCAGTTTTGTGGATTTCTGGATAGGAAAAATAACAAAGAATATAGAGATTCCAGATTTGCTGAGAAGTTACTGGATAAGGGTACCAATATTCATTCTACTGATGGGATTTATGGGATACAGGCTTCTTTTAACAGAAGGACTAATTAATCAGATTGGTATGGTCTTTGTGATAATGTGTGCCATGACAACAGTTATTGCAATAGTCCTGGGAGTTTCTGTTGCTCCAAGAACCTGGTGTACTTTCTGTCCAATGGGTACGGTCCAGAGAACTATAGGTGGTAACAAACATCAGTTGCAATTTAATGAAAACAAATGCATTGAATGTAAAAAATGTGATCAGGTTTGTCCAATGCAACTGGAAGTTAATATTGCCGATCCAAAGCCAGACTGCATAAAATGTAAAAGGTGCATTGATGTCTGCCCTGTAACCGCATTAAAACTATGAGCATAATTTTTTAAGGATTGCAGTACAATAGAAGATAATATGACTTTCAAAAATCTATCTAAAATACATATTCAGTTGCTGGGATTTTTTCTTTTTTCAGTGGTTTATCTGGCAACTATAAATTTATATTTTATGTATACAGAATCTCAGATACCAGGTTTTGTCCCGGGAACTCTCATTGCAGGAGTGATTGGTTATTTCCTCCTTGGGTTATATTATAATAAATATCGGAAATGAACGCCTTTAAACTTACAGAAGAACAGGCTAATATTGTATACTCTCAATTGTTGACCATTTAACAGCTTACATTTAAAGGAAATTGTTTGCTTTTCAGGAAGCTACAAAACATGAAAAATCTGTCAGTACTGATACTTGCAGGCGGAAAGGGACAGCGCCTTGGGAACATTGAAAAGGCCCTTATATCATATGAAGATAAAGCTCTCTTAGAGCATATAATAGAGATCACAAAACAGGTGAGCAACGAAATTGTCATATCTTTAAGGGATAAGGATCAGAAAAGTCTTTTTGAAGAAATATTTGGCAAAATTCTTGCAGAATACACAGCAGTAATTGATAAGCAAACAGATTACGGTCCGCTTGAAGGGATCAGAGAAGGATTGAGAGCCTGTTCAGAAGAATATGTGTTTGTTACAGCAGTAGATATGCCATATTTAAATAAAGATGTCATTCAGCTTCTCACCGGACTTTCACATGGCCATGATGCAGCAATTCCCAGATACAATAACGGAAAGTTTGAGCCGCTTCACTCTGTGTACAGGAGAAATACAATGCTCAGGGCAACCGAAAAAGCCATTGAGAATAACGAAAAATTTGTTCTCTCACCAGTGAGATTAATGAAAGATATCCTGTATGTAGACATATCAGTTATTCAAGAAATTGATCCAGAACTTAGAACATTTCAAAACATCAATACCATATCTGATCTGCAAAATTTACAGAAATAATACCACAAGCCGTTTTCAGGAAAGAAATCTATTTATGATTTTCTGACCCTTGAAACCCAAAAGATATTTACTCGATCACTCATAACTAAATATCCATGAAACTAAATCCAGAAAACAATGATATTGAAACATTTGCAAGAATGATTCTGACTGCAGCAAGAACTTCTCCCAAAGCAAGAGGTGTAGACGACATACTAACAGGAATTGTTGAAAATGATGAAATTGGCATCCTTGCAGACACAATGGAGAAGATTGCAGATCAAAAAGGAAAAGGTTTCGGATTTTTTAAAAGGGATTCCGGCAACATAAGAGAAGCAGACGCAGTTGTTTTGATCGGACTCAAAGAATGTGAGTCCAGTTCCCTTGATTGTTCCGGATGTGGATATGCCACCTGCCAGGAAATGCTCAATACTGAGAAGGTTGAATCTGATTACAGAGGGCCAAATTGTTCCATAAAATACATTGATCTTGGAATCGCTGTTGGTGCAGCAGTATCCAAAGCAAAGGATCTATGTATTGATAACAGGGTAATGTATACTGCAGGTTCTGCTGCCAGAGCAGCCGGGCTTATGGATGCTGATATGATCTATGGAATTCCTCTAAATATCAGTGGTAAGAACATATTTTTTGACAGGAAATGATCTTTAGACTAAAATTTATGCAAACATGATGTAGAAACAGGAAAAACTTTTCCTATTAGCTAAGAATAAAAAAGATATAAATAACCTTCAAACAAGTCCTCTTTTACGTTTGCTCCTGTACTCATCAACAAGGAACTGCAGTTTTTGTTCTTCCTCTGCAGCACGCATTTTTTTTTCATATTCTTCCCATTCAAGGATAGCATTTTCAATTATTTCAGGATCAGCTATTGCAAAATCATCTGCCCTCTGGAGTGGTATATCCCTGAGAACAGGGATCTTGCTTTTGAAAAATGATGATTGTGCTGCATGGGATAATTCTTCAGGTACAATAACTGCACGTACTCCAGCATCTATTAAAATAGAAGCGGTCATAGCCCCTCCACCACTTGGATCTTCCATATATACAATATCTCCTGCTTTTAATCCGTATGCCTCTTTAGTAGTGGCTATATCTTCTTTTGTAAATGCAGAGATTATCTTTACAGGCATACCTTCTCCTCTAATTTCCATCTTCCTTATTTTTTTAAGTCTCTGTGAATGTTTATAGGACTGATGGA
>SKZM01000115.1 GCA_007127385.1 Methanosalsum sp. | reverse complement strand
TTCTGTAGCCTGAAATTATAATAAATGAACCCGGCAAATATCAAAAGCAAAAATAAACCATTCAGTGCCGTTAGAGTGCCATTGAGAGTGAAGACAATTAAAACCAGTGCAGATGCCAGCATGAAAATGCATTTTTTAAGAATATGGTCATCTGAGATGGGTATGGTTCTAACAGCAACTACAAATCCCAGTACAAGTCCTATATTACAGATAACAGATCCAACTGCATTCCCCACAGCAAGTTCGGTATGTCCCATGAATACTGCAATTATAGAAACTAAGAACTCCGGTGCAACAGTAGCAAAGCTTACGATTGTAGCACCAATAATAACTTTAGGAATGCCACATTTGACAGATATGGATACAGAAGAATCTATGAACCAGTCAGCACCCTTTGAAATAATGAGTATGCTCAAAATAAAAAGAAGCACTATTAGCATTGCCATAGTATTTCATAGAGCCGGGCATAATATATTAAATCTCTTTTACTCAAAAGAAATATGGATTAGCTAAAATCTTTCAAGTTGAAGAATATGACTCTTCCTATCAACAGATCCCATGAAAAATAGTATATTAAACTACAGTCTTGAAGATTCAAAGTATCCAGGCAGATTGGTTACGATCTGAAATGAACTGAAATATAGTGAACAATTGCTGCCTGATGATAGCTCCGGTCTGCACTGTCAGAAATGAAAAATTATAGCTGCACATACTGTGCAGCTTCTCCAAGATCCTCTTCGATCCTGAGAAGTTGATTATATTTTGCAGTTCTTTCACTGCGTGCAGGAGCACCCGTTTTGATCAGATCGGCACCCAGTGCCACAGATAAATCTGCAATTGTAGAGTCCTCGGTCTCTGCGGAACGATGACTTACCACAACACTGTACCCGCTTCTCTGGGCAAGCAGAGATGCATCAAATGCTTCAGAAAGGGTACCTATCTGATTGACCTTAAGCAGTAAAGCATTTGCAGCTCCTAACTCTATTCCACGGGATAATCTATCCACATTTGTTACAAACAGATCATCGCCTACAATCAGAGTCTCCCATGCTTCTGAGGTAAGTGTTGCAAAATCTTCAAATGATTCTTCATGGAAAGGATCTTCTACCAGGATGATAGGATAGGTGTTGATCAGTTCAAGATAATAATCTACCAGTTCGCCTGAACTCATTTTTTTTCCGTCGATAAGATAGTGTCTTCCATCATAGAATTCTGAAGCTGCAGCATCTAATCCAATCGTGACATCTGACTGGGAATATCCAGCATTTTCAACAGCAACCAGTAATGCATCCAGTGCATCTATGGTGAGGCTGATCGGTGGAGCAAAACCGCCTTCATATCCCACATTCGTTGATGATGGACCATATTTATCAACCAGCACCCTTTCAAGTTCATGATAGGTTTCAACACCCATTCGGAGTGCTTCAGCGTAATTTTCTGCACCTTTTGGCTGAATCATGAATTCCTGAATTGCAAGATCATTGCCAGCATGTTTGCCTCCATTGAGAACATTCATAGTAGGGACAGGTAGTGTAAACGAATTGGTACCTCCAAGATAACGATATAGTGGTATATTAAGTGCGTCAGCCGCTGCCCTTGCAACTGCCAGGGATACACCAAGTATCGAATTTGCACCGAGGTTCATTTTACTCTCAGTGCCGTCCATTGCAATCATCATTTCATCGATTTCTCTCTGATCCCTTACATCCATTCCAACAAGGTCTGCTTCAATAAGGGTGTTTACATTATTGACTGCATCAAGAACTCCTTTCCCGCCATAACGTTCATCACCGTCTCTAAGTTCCAGTGCCTCATTGGTACCAGTTGATGCTCCGGAGGGAACACTTGCCCTACCAAATCCAGAAAACGATCCATATCCATCACCGGTATACACATCCACTTCAACTGTGGGATAACCCCTTGAGTCCAAAATCTCTCGTGCATATACTTTTTCTATCTGATATTTGTTTTCTTTACCTACATATGACATTGCATTCCACCACTTAAAGACCGGTAATGTAATACAGTGTTTCAAACATATATATTGTTACCGCAGGTCACTTTGGTATAACATTCACAATAACTTAATTGTTAAAATCCATTAAAAAATAAATTTCTACAAAAAATTTTCACATGTGAGAATTTAACATAAAAAAGATCAGGGACGAATGATATTTAAAGTTTCGAGAATAAATATTATGATAGAATACAGATAGAGGTAAATCAAAAAAAGATCGATATATAGCTGTAATATAATTCAGATGATCCATAATCATATTGTTTATGAGATATCAGTATTTTCATTTTTTTGCTCCATAATATTTACGAGGTCCTGGTTTGAGCTACGAACTGTTCATTGCACTCAGATATATTAGATCAAAAAGGCGTCAGACACTTTTAGCTGTTGCAGCAATAGGCCTTGCAGTCATGATACTGGTAGTTTCACAGGCATTTATGGCAGGTTTTACACAGGAACTGTTTGGAACCACTGTTGATAGAATGTCCCATGTTACGATTTCACCTGAAAATGACAGGGAATATATTTACCTCTACAGCAGTGTCCTTTATGATATAGAAACAGTTGACCAGGTAATAGCCACATCTCCCTATCTTGCAGGTGAAGCTTCTATAACTCATAAAGATAAAAGCCGCAATGTATTGATAAAAGGGATAATACCTGAAAGAGAGCACGAAGTGTTCAGGACAGGGGAGCATATTATTCAAGGTGATTTTGATGAACTTGTCCGTTCATCAAATACTATAATTATAGGTAAAGAACTTGCAGAAAGACTTGATGTTGAAATGGGAGATTCCATTCAGGCATTTTTTCCGGAAGCAAGACCAGTTTCACTTAAAATAATAGGTATTTTTGAAAGTAATACACCAGATGACGTGAATCTGGTATACACTTCCATCCATACAGCACAGTATTTTTACAGAACACCTGATGTAATTAACGGAATATCTGTTCGTATTGAAAATATACATAATGACCTTGAAATTGCCCAGGAAATAAGCACGATGGGATATGATGCTACCGGATGGAGTGAATCAAATCCTGAAATACTGCAGACACTGGCAATTGAGAGAGTATCAAACAATATCATGTTAAGCCTTATTGCACTGATTGCTTCCTTTGGAGTAGTAAGTACACTGAATATGATTGTTTTGGGTAAGATCCGAGAAATAGGGATACTTATGGCCATGGGAGCATCAAAGAATAGCATCAGAAAAATCTTTATCATACAGAGTACGATACTTGGGCTTTTGGGAGCTATCATTGGTGCTGTTGCCGGCATTTCAGCTGCCCTTGCAATTGGAGGATATGATATTGCTGCAGAAGAGACCGCTATTTTTGGAATGACCACCATCCCGGTGGTAATAAGAGCAATAGATATACTGGTGATCATTGCAGGGATATCACTGTTAAACCTTCTGGCAGGAATATATCCTGCACAAAAAGCAGCATCATTTGACCCTGTGGAAGCGATTTCCAGCAGATAAAATGAACAATTTATTCAGATCACTATCTTTACATGCGAGTCGCTTCTAAATCACTTTACTCTCCTTCAATAGCTTCAACCGGGTCAAGCTGTGAAGCCTGCTTTGCTGGAAATACCCCTGCGATCATATTGACCACTATTGCAAAAAATGCAGCTATAATAAAATTGGATAACTGTACATCCATTGGAATTTCAGCAATACCAAAATACACCTCCTGCGGAAGTTCAATACGATAAAGACCAATAGCTACTGCTGTTAAATATCCAAGGATACACCCGAGCAAAACGCCAATTATCCCCAGTATAGCTGCTTCTATTACAAAAACAGAGGTTATACTCTTTCTGGAAGCCCCCATTGTCATCAGCATCCCTATCTCTCTTTTCTTATCCATAACTACCGTCACAAGTGTATTTGCAATTCCAAACCCTGCTATTGTATAGATCAACAGA
Source organism: Methanosalsum sp. (assembly GCA_007127385.1). Taxonomy (GTDB): domain Archaea; phylum Halobacteriota; class Methanosarcinia; order Methanosarcinales; family Methanosarcinaceae; genus Methanosalsum. Next base: position 2,518 of record SKZM01000115.1, on the reverse strand, counting down.
TAGAATATCCACATAAGTGTTCTCTGAGTATTAAGTAGCTGGAATAGTTCACGATTTACCTCAATCCAGCTTAAAGCTTCAAGGTCTGTGTTCATTTCAATTAAAGCAGCTAGATCATCAGCTTCATTAATATCCACAACCCTTACCCGGATCAGTGAAACAACACCCTTCTCATCAAAGAAATCCTGTATTTTATCAATTCTTGCATAAACAATATTCTCATCTCTTGGAGTTCCTGTATGTATGATACCTACTACTTCCACAGTTGTACTTCTACCATCAGGAGCCACTAAACTGGCCCTGTCTCCCATAGACAGTTCCATCTCTTCTGCCAGTCTGTTTCCAATGACCACACCATGGTATACATAGGAGAGTGCATCAAAACTACCTTCAATTATATGCTCACCTGCACGCATGGTTGCATGCTCTGCTTCCGGGTCGATGCCTTCAATTGATACCCCGGCCCTGTTGTTTTTGTACTCCATTGCACCGGGTTTAAGTATAACAGGCGAAGCTGCTGCAATCCCTTCCATTCCAATAATCTGATCTGTGAAATGCCTGTAAAGATATAAATCATCTTCATTTTTGGAGGGGTTAACAGTTATATGAGGAGATTGTTCAACAGTGGATTCAATAAGCTGATTCTGAAATCCTGATAGCATGGACATCATTACCACTATAACCGCTACTGCCAGTGCTACAGCTAATACTGAAAAGAAAGTATGCCTTTTTCTTGCGCCTATATGACGAAATGCGATTATATGCTCGTACATCAAATCCGTCTCATTTAAAATATGAAATAAGAACCAGAAATTAACTATTGTACCTGCAATTCTTTAAAGTTATTATTTGCTAAGATCGGCTTTAACTGTTTTGTCAGAAACATTCTATGATATGTGACTATAAATATGGAAATTAGCACTGGATATAATATATGAGCTATAGTAGATGGATATTAATGGTGTTAACAATCGATACAGGTACATAAATTATATAAACTTTTGAATATTATGATCATATACATGGAGGATAAAACACCATTAAAGCTAACGGATCAGGATTTTGAGATCATTGATCTTCTCCAGAGTCTTAATGTCCCAAGAACACAGGCAATTACTATTGCGTGCCTTATGTCCTGCAGGGAACTGACCTCACAAACAATAGAAAGGGCTGCCGGGCTCAGACAACCAGAGGTCAGTGTTGCAATGCGTACTCTTCGCAGGAGAGGATGGATCGAAGAGCGAGATGAAAAGAAAACAAACAATAAAGGAAGACCACTTAAATATTATATGCTTACGTTGCCAATGAGATCAATAATCGAGACCTTTGAATCAGAATATTTTGAAAAAAAGGAAGAAATGATTGCCACCATAAACCAGTTGAAAGAAATAAAGATATAAGACTGATCTCTTGTAATTACAATTTATACTGACCAATTATTATTTTTATTGAATACTACCAGATGTACCTTTTCGCGGCTGATATTTGCGATCATTCAGACCGGGATAAAGATATGGACTCAGTTCAGACATACTGAGCCTATCAAATACAAAATTACAGGACTCCGATTACATTGGAAAACTATCTCTTTTTAAAAATCGTACTCGAATTCAGGACATCTATTTTGTATTGTCGCCTACTTTCTAAACAAATTTTTTATTGAACTAATTTCGAAACATTCTAAAATGTTGAAGACTACTGTTCAACATTATCTAAAATTATGATTATGATGATGAAAAAATGCTACCCAACAAAATCTCTCGGAATAGAAAAAACATAATTCTAATGCAACGGGGGAGTATATGTACTCAAATAATTTCAACAAAAATGTTCTAGACACCCTTGGCCTGAATGTGATTCTTCTGGACCTTGAAGGAAAAATTGTTTCTTATAATAAGCAATGGGAAAAATTTGCAAAAGAAAATAACAATCCTGATCTTATAAACAGTAATCTGGGTTCTAACTACCTGAAAGTGGCAGAAAAGGCAATGCTTGAAGGAGATGAATTCGCTAAAGAAGCTTTCGAAGGAATAATGGATATAATCAAAGGTCAATGTGATGAATTTGACCTTGAATACCCCTGCCATTCTCCTGATAAAAAACGCTGGTTTATCATGCATGCCAGAAAATGTATTGACCAGGACCTTGTCGTTATCTATCATGAAAATATAACTGATCGCAAGGTAGCTGAAGAGAAGCTTAAAGCCAGTGAGGAAAAGTACAAGAAGCTGGCAGAATCAACTGACGCTATATTGTGGGAATATGATCTTTTGCAGGATAGATGGACCTATGTTGCCCCACAGGTCACATATATTCTGGGTTATCCTCCTGAAAAATGGAATGATATGCAGTTCTGGATAGATCGCATACATCCGGAAGATAAAGAAAAGGCTGTAAAGTATTTTAGTGAATGTGTGGAATATGGGACTACACGCCGTTTTGAGTATAGATTTTTCAGAAAAGACAATAGTATAGCATGGATACGTGATGTTTTCAATGTTGATATAATAAACAGGGT
>SKZM01000211.1 GCA_007127385.1 Methanosalsum sp. | reverse complement strand
TCGGAGGATGGTTTGACCCCACTATCCACAGTCAGAGAGTGATTGTCCACACAAATAACGGCCCTGTCAAAGGTGTAGTGGGATGCAAACCACCTCATGTGATGAAAGAAGAAGAAAGAAAAAAACCTCCAAAAGCTGAAGACATGTTCATTGATATTGGAGCCACAAGCAAAGAAGAAGCAGAAAAGCTTGGAGTTGAGGTCGGTTCACCAATTTCAGTTGATAGAGAATTTGCAGCCCTTGAAAATAACCGTGTAACAGGTAAGGCTTTTGACGACAGGGCTGGTGTTGCTATGGTAATTCAGGCAATGAAAGAAATCTCAAAAATGGAGCTAAATGTTACGATCCATGCCGTGGGTACGGTACAGGAAGAAGTTGGTTTAAAGGGTGCAAAAGTAGCTGCTTTTGGCCTGAACCCGGACGTAGCCATTATAGCTGAAACAACAATTGCAGGAGATTATCCAGGGATTGATAAAAAAGACTCTGCAATTGAAGTCGGGAAGGGGCCTGCTATAACCATTGTGGACGCAGCCGGAAGAGGCCTTATTGCAGACCAGGGAGTAATAAAATGGTTAAAAGAGACTGCCCGACAGCACAATATTCCTTACCAGCTCGATGTAGCAGATGGAGGAACAACTGATGCCACAGCCATACACCTTACAAAAGAAGGGATCCCCTCTGGTGTTGTGAGTGTACCTACAAGATACATCCATTCACCTGTTGAAGTTATCAGCATGGAAGATCTCAGCTCATGTGTGGAGCTTGTAGTAAAAGCAATTGAAAATATTGACAGTTACCTTTGAATTTACAGGCCAGTGTATCATGCAAATTGGAAAATGGGCTGTTAGAGACATAAGCAGAATTAAAAGAGAGTATCCGGCCAGTCAACTATCAATACAATAATGGCGTAATATATCCAGTAGTATGTATCGTTACATATATCTAATATAGTTGTGTCAGAGATAGTACATTCTATATCAACAAAAAAATGCGAGGGATTATATTATTCCAAAATATACGTTTTCTGGATACTACACTAAGAGATGGTGAGCAAACACCTGGTGTTGCACTCTCGACTGAGGAAAAGCTTCTGATCGCACAAAGGTTGGATGATCTGGGGATATCTACTATTGAAGCCGGATCAGCCATCACCTCGGCAGGAGAAAGAGAATCGATCAAAGCAATAACTGCTGAAGGCCTGAATGCAGAAATATGTAGTTACTGTAGGATCATGAAGCCAGATGTCGATTATGCACTGGAATGTGATGTGGATTCCATACACCTGGTCGTACCTGTATCTGATCTCCATATAAATGTAAAGCTTAGAAAGGACCGTGATACTGTGCGCCGGATGGCAATAGATGTTACAGAGTATGCAAAGGATCACGGGCTGATTGTGGAGTTAAGCGGGGAAGATGCATCCAGAGCAGATCTTGATTTTCTGAAATCCCTCTATACCAACGGAATTGATGCAGGAGCAGACAGAGTATGCTTCTGTGATACTGTAGGTCTGCTGGTTCCGGAAAAAACAGGGACTATATTTAAAGATCTTTCATCCTCCCTCAATGTACCTGTAGCTATACACTGCCATGATGATTTCGGACTGGCAGTATCCAATACACTCTCTGCACTAACAAACGGTGCACAGGAAGCCCATATGACAATAAACGGAATTGGGGAGAGAGCTGGAAATACATCTTTTGAGGAAGTTATAATGGCTCTTGAATGGCTTTACAGGTACAATACAGGTATAAAGTGTGATGAGATATACAAAGTATCAAGATTGGTAAGCCGCCTGACAGGTATTGCAGTTGCAGTCAACAAGTCACTGGTCGGTGCAAATGCATTCACGCATGAAGCAGGAATACATGTTCATGGACTCATTGCAGACACTTCTACATACGAACCTATGAAACCCGAAATAATCGGCAGGCAGAGAAAAGTAGTCCTTGGCAAACATGCAGGAAAAAGCTCCGTGACCCTTGCCCTGAAGGAACTTGGACTTGAAGCAGATGCATCACAACTTAATGAAATTGTATCCAGAGTCAAAGAACTGGGAGACCATGGTAAAAAAATAACAGATTCTGATCTGCAGTCCATTGCAGAAACTGTTCTGGAAATATACCGTGAATCGAAAGTAAATCTTGAGGAATTTACAGTGGTTTCCGGAAATAAGATAACTCCTACAGCGTCCGTAAAGCTAAGGCTCAATGGTGATGATGTCGTTGAAGCAGGAATTGGTGACGGACCTGTGGATGCTGCAATTAATGCAATCAAGAAAGCAATTGCAGGGGTTGCAGATATTCAACTGGAAGAGTATCATGTAGATGCTATAACCGGTGGCACTGATGCCCTGGTCGAAGTGATTGTCAAATTATCCAAAGATGGCAGGATGGTAACTTCCAGAGGTGCACGAACAGATATAATCATGGCTTCTGTTGAAGCTGTGTTGAACGGAATAAATCAGCTGATGCAGGAATAATCATCAGCCTGGAACAGATTATCTTTAAGTTAACTAGATAGAACAATCACAGATAAATTCAAGGGAAGATTAGCATGGGAGATTCAAATAATAAAATGTCAGGTGCTCGTGCTCTTATAGAATGCCTGTATAGAGAAGGTGTTGATACCGTATTCGGTTATCCCGGTGGTGCAGTGCTCCCAATATATGATGAATTGTACAGTTCAAGCATAAAGCATATACTTGTGCGTCATGAACAGTCCGCTGCACACGCTGCAGACGGATATGCCAGAGCAACAGGAAAAACGGGAGTATGTATTGCAACATCAGGTCCGGGAGCCACAAACCTGGTTACAGGGATAGCTACAGCATACATGGATTCAGTGCCTATTGTTGCTATCACAGGACAGGTTCCAAGCCCCATGATAGGAAACGATGCGTTTCAGGAAGCAAATATAACCGGAATCACCCTTCCAATAACAAAACACAATTATCTGGTACAGGATGTGGCAGATCTTCCACGAATAGTCAAAGAAGCATTTCATATAGCTTCAACAGGAAGGCCCGGGCCGGTGCTTATAGACCTGCCAAAAGATATCACTACTGATGAAATTGAGTTCTATTATCCTGAGAGTGTGGAGCTTAGAAGCTATAAGCCAACCTACAAGGGTAATATCCAGCAGATCAAAAAAGCTGCAGATGAAATAAGTAAATCTTCTCAGCCTGTAATATATGCTGGAGGAGGCATTATATGTTCAAATGCAAGTGATGAACTTCTAGAATTTGCAGAAAATGCCAGCATTCCGGTCACAACCACACTAACCGGGATGGGAGCATTCCCGGGAGATCATACTCTATACCTGGGTATGCTTGGAATGCATGGAACAAAATACGCCAATTATGCAATACAGGAAGCAGATCTCCTGATAGCAGTTGGTGTAAGGTTTGATGACAGGGTCACAGGTAAAATAGAATCATTTGCACCAAACGCAAAGATAGTTCATATTGATATTGATCCTGCAGAAATATCAAAGAATCTGAAAGTAAACATTCCTATTGTGGGCGATGCAAAGTGGGTTCTGAAAGCACTTACAAAAGTAATAAAACAGAACAATACCCAGAACTGGATAAATAAGATCGATGAATGGAAGAGAAAATATCCCCTTCATTACATGACAGACATGTCTCTCAAACCGCAATATATAATAGAGCAGATATATGAGGCATGCAATGATGCAATCATCGTAACAGAGGTAGGTCAGCACCAGATGTGGGCTGCACAGTATTATAAATATAATCATCCAAGGACTTTTCTGACATCAGGAGGACTTGGCACAATGGGATACGGTTTCCCTGCAGCTATCGGTGCAAAGGTTGGAATGCCGGATAAAACCGTGTTTGACATTGCAGGTGACGGATCATTTCAGATGAACTCACATGAGCTGGCAACAGTTGTCTCCCATAATATTCCTGTAATAATAGCGATCCTGAACAATGGCTATCTTGGAATGGTCAGACAGTGGCAGGAGCTCTTCTTTGAAAGAAGATATTCATCCACATGCATAAAAGACAGCGTGGACTTTGTCAAACTTGCAGAAGCATATGGGGCTCTGGGTATCCGGGTAGATAAACCAGAAGATGTACGCCCTGCAATAGAAAAAGCAATAGCTTCTAAGAGACCAACCCTGATTGATTTTATTGTAGAGTGTGAAGAAAACGTATCTCCAATGGTACCTGCTGGAGCAGCAATCAATGAAATACTGGACCTTGAGGTAAAAAAATGAAGCATACACTGGCAGTTCTGGTAGAAAACAAGCATGGTGTACTTACAAGGGTTGCAGGCTTGTTTTCAAGAAGAGGATATAATATAGACAGTCTTGCAGTTGGAGTCACTGAGGATCCAAGTATATCCAGAATGACAATCGTAGTAAGGGGTGATGATCAGGTTCTTGAACAGGTGGTCAAGCAGCTCAATAAACTCATTGATGTTATTCGTGTCACAGATATCGAATCTGGCGAATCCGTTGGTCGTGAACTTACATTGATCAAGGTAGCAGCTGATGTAAATAACAGATCGGAAATAATTCAGATCGTAGATATATTTAGAGCAAGAATAGTAGATGTATCAGCAAAATCCCTGATCATAGAAGTTACAGGTGACGAAGATAAGATTAAGGCAATTGAAAAGCTATTAAAGCCTTTTGGAATAAAAGAGCTTGCAAGAACAGGTAAAATAGCTCTTACAAGAGGTTCAAAAAAAGTGTGAATTGATTTAAGTTATATTTTTATTTTTTTATAAGGAGGTAAAAACATATGGTCAAAATGTATTATAATGAAGATGCAGATCTTGATGTATTGAAAAGTAAGACGGTAACTGTACTGGGTTATGGCAGTCAGGGGCATGCACAGGCACAGAACCTGCATGATTCAGGAATAAATGTTATTGTGGGTCTTAGAAAGGGAAGTGCACGCTGGAAGCAGGCTGAAAATGATGGACTTACTGTAAAGACCGTCCCTGAAGCCGTAAAAAGTGCAGATGTTATCCAGATATTGCTACCTGATGAAGTCCAGTCTGGTGTGTATGAAAAAGATATCATGCCATATCTGGAATCAGGAAATGCAATTGTCTTTTCCCATGGTTTCAATATCCACTACAATCAAATCATACCTCCAAAAGATGTAGATGTATATATGGTAGCCCCAAAGAGTCCTGGACACCTTGTAAGGCGTACTTTCAAGCAAGGAACCGGAGTTCCTGGCCTGATAGCAATCTATCAGGATGCAACTGGTGATACCCATAGACTGGCCCTTGCCCATGCAAAAGGAGTCGGATGTACAAGAGCAGGTGTGTTTGAAACAACCTTCCGTGAAGAAACTGAAACTGATCTGTTTGGAGAGCAGGTTGATCTATGTGGTGGAGTTGCCTCTCTTATCAAGATGTCATTTGAGGTACTTGTGGAAGCCGGTTATAAACCGGAAATGGCATATTTTGAAACTCTCCACGAATTAAAGCTTATTGTGGACCTGATTCATGAAGGTGGGCTCGAGAAAATGTGGTATTCAGTGTCCAACACAGCAGAGTACGGTAGTCTTACAGTTGGTCCAAAAGTGGTCAATGAACTATCCCGTGAAGCTATGTATGAGGCACTGGAAAGAATCCAGAATGGAGAGTTTGCCAGAGAGTTCGTTCTTGAAGGAAAGGTGAACAACCCGGTATTAACTTCAATGGAGAGACAGGAACGCGAACATCCAATTGAACTGGTTGGAAAAGAACTGCGAGCTAAAATGCCGTGGCTTAACAGTGAGCTTAATGAAGACTGAGTGGATATCTGGTATGATCTAGAGGAGGTGCTGAAATTGACCGGAGCAATTGATACAATCCTGTCAAGAAGAAGTGTCAGGGAATTCAAGCAAGAAGAAATAGATGATGTAATCGTGGAGCAGATACTTGAAGCTGGTAGGTGGGCACCTTCAGGGCTGAACAATCAGCCCTGGAGATTCATAGTAATAAAGAGCAATGATACGATCGAGAAGCTTTCAAAGTTAACACATTATACTGATGTTGTAAAGAATGCACCTCTTTTAATAGCCGTATTCCTTGATCAGGATTCAGGCTATAATTACCTGAAAGATGCGCAGGCTATAGGTGCTGCTATCCAGAATATGCTCCTTGCTTCTGTTGAACTGAAAACAGGCTCAGTCTGGCTGGGTGAAATACTGAACCAGAAGGAAAAGGTCAATGAGGTACTGGATGCTCCTTCATCACTGGAATTGATGGCTATAATTGCCATAGGTTATCCAGTTGAAAAAGACCGGGTCTCTGCAAGAAAGCCTCTTGAGGAATTGGTTTGCTATGAAAAATATTCCCTGAAAAAGAATGAATAAACTCTGTGATATGTATTTAAGACGAAGAGACAAAATGATGGGGTGGGTGTAGGAGGTAAAGAAGGGATTTTGCTCTTTTATGGGTGTAAAAAAGGCTTATCAGATTCATAAGTCCCTTCGTCTTTATACGAACAATATTATGACGTATAAATATATAAAACCATCGCTAATATAACTGAT
>SKZM01000037.1 GCA_007127385.1 Methanosalsum sp. | reverse complement strand
TCAGCCACTGATAACCGGCAGTTGTTTCTCCCCAGCCCCGGACAGCCTTTCGATCGATAAATACAACACCGCTGTCGCGTAATATACGTATTCCCTCGGGGATCTGGGCCAACCACTCTTCGTAATTTGAACGGCCTTTCCAGTAAGGTTTAATCTCGCTTATGAACGATTGCCGGTCTTCAGGCAACAGGTAAAATGGATCATAGGCGCGGTTACTGATTGTATCCAGTTCAGCATCGAGAACCGACCAGCAGGAATCGGCGCACAGGATGCCGCCCCTGATTTTGCTGCCGGGGCAGCCGACAATCAGTTCATCGTCCCAGATCCTGACACTTTTCTCGAAACATTGTTTTCGGAATGCAGTAGCCTTGCGTACTACCAGGGGTTTGCCTTCCGACTCCTCGAAACCCCTGGTAAGCAGCCTGGCATTTTCCAGGTCCATCTCCGGCCTGGTTTCCAGGACCCGCTGTTTAAGGCGGTTAATCCGGTCCATGTATGCCGGTTCCATCCCGGCCTGTCTTGAATTGCCTGTAGTCCTGTGCATCGAAAATCCTCCATTTAGTGCCCCGTAATGAATACAATTATAACATATAACAGCTCAAAAATAGGGGTTAATACCACAACATAAAACGGGATATGCTATAATTACTATAGAAAAAATACTTGAAGGTTTCACTTATCATGAAAGGATACGCCTGGATGTTACATTCAACGGACAAAAACTTCCCTCAGCTACAAACGAAGCAGTATTGATCACGGCCAGGCCTGCAAAGATATTAACTTTCAAGATCATGGTTGATGAATACGAAATGGAAGAATTGCGAGCTGATGGTGTTGTATTTGCTACACCTACAGGGTCGACTGCATATGCCATGAGTGCTGGTGGTCCGATCATTGATCCCCGGGTGGATGCTGCGGTAATTGTTCCTCTTGCACCATTTAAATTATCTGCAAGACCATGGGTCGTTCCTGCAGATTCGATTTTAAAAATAAGACTTACAATACCTGAGAAAAAAGCGGCTATTGTGATTGATGGGCAGTACACTTATAGCATAACAGAAAATGATGTGGTAACACTTACAGAAGCGAAGAACCCTGCACGATTTGTTAAATCTTCTGTGGTCAGCTTCTATGAAAAAGTTCAAGATAAACTAATATAATTAACTATGGATCAACACCATGGAACTGAAAAAAATCTTACAAAAATTACAGGAAGGGAATCTGGATATAGAGGGTGCTTCATCACAGATCCAGTCGCTGGGTTTTGCACCGGTTTTGGAGATTGCAAAGGCAGATACTCACAGACTTTACAGGACAGGTTATCCCGAAGCTATCCTTGCAGAAGGAAAAACACCGGAAGATGTTGTAGAGATTGTCAGGGTCCATCTGGAACACACAGGTCGGGTGATTGTAACTCGGGTATCTGATATACATTATGAGAAAATTCATGAATCATTTAATCCGCAGTATATAGAATGGTCTCCAAAATCAAGATCTTTCGTCATTAGTGATGGTACTCCTGTAAAAAAAACAGGTGGGGTGGTCGGCGTTATCTCTGCTGGCACTGCTGATATTGGAGTGGCAGAAGAAGCCTGCATTGTTGCCCGGGAAATGGGCTGTGTTGTTATAAGTGCGTATGATGTGGGTGTTGCAGGTATCCATCGCCTCTATCCTGAAATCTCAAAGTTCAGGGACCGAGAGGTCAATGCGGTGGTAGTTGCAGCTGGGAGAGAAGGAACGCTTCCTGCGGTTGTTTCTGGTTTAATCGATGTTCCTGTAATCGGAGTTCCTGTGTCTACAGGTTATGGTGCGGGTGGAAAAGGAGAAGCTGCTCTTTTATCAATGTTGCAGTCCTGTTCGATTATTGGTGTTGTTAATATAGATGCTGGCTTTGTTGCAGGTGCTCTTGCAGCACGGATTGCAAATATGGTTGCAGAGAGCAAAAAAAATACTTGATTATATTCATAAACTACATATAGTCCTATTTTATTTTCTTACATAAGTCATTTTATTGCTTACTCAGTTGACTCTTAAAGGAACAGATAGAATGCTCAACGAATATTATTCCCGAAATGAATTTATTAAATTTGTGTCCAGTACTCCGGAAGATATTGAAATATGTGATGTTACACTAAGGGACGGCGAACAGACGCCTGGTGTTGTATTCACCAGGGAGGAAAAAACTACTCTTGCCCGTGAACTGGATGAGATTGGTGTTGAGATTATCGAAGCCGGATTTCCAGTTGTTTCTGCAGCTGAAAAAGATACTGTTAAAGAAATTTCTGGTATGGGGCTTAATGCAAGAACCTGCTGCCTTTCCCGAGCATTGATTGCAGATGTTGATTCTGCCATTGATTGTAATGTGGATATGGTGAGTATATTTGTAGCTATGTCTGATCTTCACCTTAAGCATAAATATCACAAAAGCTGCAAAGAAATAACTGACTGCGCCTTCAACACTATTGAATATGCAAAGGATCACGGTCTTTCTGTAAGGTTTGCAGCAGAGGATGCTACGAGAACTGATATTTCTGTACTTAAAAAAGCTTTTCTGACAGCTGAGGATTACGGAGTTGATTATGTCAGTATAGCAGACACGATTGGGATCTTGAATCCATCCACAGCATATTATCTTGTAAGCGAAATAAAAAAAGAGATCAAGACCCCAGTTTGTATCCATTGTCACAATGACCTGGGACTGGCAACTGCAAATACACTGGCAGCCGCTGAAGCTGGTGCTAAACAACTACATACAACTGTAAATGGAATCGGAGAAAGAGCAGGAAACGCTGCTCTTGAAGAGGTTCTTCTATCCCTGATGGTCCAGTATGGTATTGAAAAATACAATACCAGAAATATAAAAAAAATATCTGATCTGGTGCAGGAGTATTCTAATGTTCAGGTTGCAGCTAATAAGGCAATTGTTGGGAAGAATGCCTTTTCACATGAATCTGGAATACATGTAATGGCGATACTTGAAGATCCACGAACCTATGAATTATTCTCACCTGAGATTGTTGGCGGAAAAAGAAATCTTATTGCTGGCAAACATACAGGAATGAAGGCATTGAAAGGAATCGTGAAGGATATGGGCTACTCGCTGGAGGAAGAGGAACTTAATCTGCTAATTGAAAGAGTTAAGAACTGTACTGAAGCCAAAAAAGGAATTCCAAGAAACAGGCTTGAGGATTTTATAAAGAGGATCAAGAAAGTATAAGCTATGGGAGATTACTTCTATGAGTTACTGCTGCTCGACTTCAATTTCATTATCCTGAACTGAATGATCCTGTCCTATTATTATAACATAATCGGCAGAATTTCTTAATGCAGAGGAAAAACCTGGTTCAACTCCAAAAATAATTGTTTCTTTTCCATTTTCATTTGCTTTATTTAATAGAGGTTTAAAATCAGCGTCTCTGGTAACGAGGGCGAGAGTGTCAATATTGGGATTAAATACCAGTTCCATTCCTTCAACCGCAAGTCTTACATCGACATCACTGGAACAAATTATAGGTTCAAAACCATTGTTCTCAATCGCTTCAACCAATTTATTGGATGCATATTGATTCAGGAATACGCGTCCTATCTTCACATTCCCATACTCTGTAAGCACAGTTCTTATCTCTTCAAGATTGACATCGAATTCTTTTCTGAGAACATTAGGTCCGTCTACAAGCAACCCTATACTTCGCCTACCATGCTCTTTTTTTGTGCTCAGGTATTTGACAATGGAACTAAATCCGGTTTTAACGGGTTTTATAATTTCACATCCTATAAATTTTCCAATATACAATTAAATATATCTAACACGCTATAAATACTTATCATAATATCTAAATTGCTTATTTTATCAAAAAATTAATTTGAGAACGCTACAACTTATCTGCAAGTATCCTTCTTTCAATTTTTCTGCATGGTATGGAAGATTTTTCAAGTCTGAAATAGTTGACCATACGTTTTTTAATCTTTTTACGAGTATACCTGATCTCCCCTCCATCCTGCGAGAACTTTTCCAGTATATGTTCAAGCTGTGAATTTTCTTTTTTGGATAACTCGATTAAACTTTCGCGATTTGAATACCAGTTATAAACTTTAAGGAGTGTAACTTCACGAATACGTTTTAATCCTTCCTCCTTATCTGTGTCATCTAAATATACTGTTTTTCTCAGGTCTGGAGACCACCCTGCGATTTTATTTTCACGTCCAAGAACCTGTATCGGAATTTCTTCATTTTCATCTGGTTTTGGATAATATTTTTTGAGGTGACTTTTTTGATCTGTCAAAGTAATCACCTGCGGTAATATCCCCTTTTCCTGTATTTTATCTCTTTATCTGCTTTTTTTATATAATATCCCATCAAAAGCCCTGTAAAAAGCCCCATCAGGTGTGCGGTGTGTGCAATCATTGTAGGGGCACTAATTAAAAGGAAATCTATAACTGCAAATAACACCAGAGCGTATTTTATTTTCATAGGGATGAAATAGATATATATTCGCAGGTCAGGTGCAAGCAGAGCTACAGCTGCAAAGACTCCGTATATTGCTCCACTTGCTCCAACCATTGAAATATCGCTTGTTAATGAGTAACCAAGAGCGGCAACGATTCCTGATATGAAGAATACCTTTAAAAACATAATGTTCCCAACACGCCTTTCCAGTTCTCTTCCAAAAAAGAATAATACCAGCATGTTGAAAAACAGGTGTGTAACTCCTGCATGTAAAAACATATAGGTGATTATTGCCCATGGTTTTGTTAGGATCTGCGTTGGGTCAAATTTAAACAGGTCGAAATATCCTGGTATGATCCCAAATATAAATGAAATAATGCAGATTGCAATAATTATAATTGAAGGACTGTTTGTGAGAGATTTCTTTATTGTCATTGCAATTCCCCTTATGGCACTTTTGCCAACTTGAACTGATGCCTGCTTTAACACATCTTTGAATAGGTCTTCAGGCTCGACTTTCTTTTGGTTCCAGGAGCCACTCTTCATAGATTCAAGTCCTTCACAGGCATGCCTTTCAGGTAGTCTGTGATCTGAACAGAACTCTTTTCCACAATATCTGCACTTATATGGAAATATATCTTTCTTACCACATATCCAACATTCTTTGCTCACAATATCCTCCGCATTAATTCAACTGCTTACATCAGATAAAATAGTTTTTGGTTACTATCGGGGGGTAATCTCATTCGTAAAAGATAAAGCATTTATAGGTATGTATAATATCAGATGCAAGAATTTGTGCTTTTTGTACATGCATATATATGATATGGGCATTTGACACGCTAAATATTATTTGAGCACTGCAATCAAATATGTAAGTAATAATCATGACAATTAAGCGAAACTGTTATATATCAATGTTACTATACACTAGGCATAAATTTAATCCTATTATAAGAAATACTAAATTTTAATTTTTGCGCATCTTTGCTTGGTAAGTATTTCAAAAATTTATGGTAAATCAAAAGGAGAAATATATACAATGAGTCAGATTAAAACTGGAAAATTTTCCATTGAAGAACTGGAAAATGTTCATATTACTATAGGCAATGTTGTGGGTGCCATCGAAAAAGAAGCTGAGGTGGAAGAAGCAGTTGGTCCTACTCCCTGTCCAGGCATTAAAGATCTTAGAGAATGGGATTTCAAGCTATTTAACAGGTATGAACCAATATATACACCGGTCTGTGACCAGTGCTGTTACTGTACATTTGGTAAATGTGATCTGAGCAAAAACAAGGAAGGTGCATGTGGGATAGATCTAGGAAGCCATCAGGCAAGGGAATTCCTCCTGAGGGTAATTACCGGTGCAGCGGCACATTCGGCACATGGAAGGCATCTGCTTCATTATCTCATAGGCAAATACGGTGCCGATCATCCGATAGATGTTGGTGCGTCCAATCTGAAAACACCGATTATTCAGCTGGTAACTGGATCACAACCTGAAAAACTGGGAGATCTGGAAAAAGCTCTTGATTATGTTGAAGAGCAGTTGACACAACTACTTGCAACTATTCAGGTTGGTCAGGAAGGAGCTTCAATTGACTTTGAATCTAAAGCTCTTCATGGTGGTATGATAGATCATGTGGGGATGGAAGTTTCAGATGTAGCGCAGATATCATGTTTGAATATGCCAAAATCTGAAGAAAATACATCATTTTCTGAACTTGGAATGGGCTGCATTGATTCCGATAAACCTATGGTCCTGACAATCGGGCACAATGTAGCGGCAGTTACACATATAATTGACTATATTGATGAAAAGGGCCTTGACGATGAAATAGAACTTGGTGGTCTTTGTTGTACTGCCCTTGATATGAGCCGGTATAAATCCGAGGGCGGTGAGAGCCCGATATCAAAAGTTATCGGCCCTATATCAAAGGAACTTAAGTTCATACGATCTGGTGTACCCGATGTAATCATTGTTGATGAACAGTGTGTAAGAGCCGATGTTCTCAGAGAGGCAAAGGAACTTTCAATGCCTGTGATTGCAACCAATGAGAAGATAATGTATGGTCTAAAGGATCGTACAAATGATGATGTAGAAGATAT